>JAPKXU010000023.1 GCA_026394655.1 Methanoregula sp.
GGAGCCTGTACTTGGACTCTATCTTTTTCCGGTCAGTGATATCCTGACCTTGCGCGATAGTTGAAACGATGGTTTTCCCGTCAGATCCAAAAATTGAGGCAGAGTTCCAGAGTACTGTCCTGATTTCTCCCTTCTTGTGGAGAATGGGCATTTCCACACTTTCCCATCTCTCCCCCACCATGGTCCTTTTGATAAGAGCCATAGCCACAGTCAGGTAGCTTTCAGGCAGGAGAACTTCAAGATGTTTTCCAATGACTTCCTTTGCTTTCCTGCCCGTCAGATGTTCAAACGCACGGTTGAACAGGGTAATGCGGAATTGGGGGTCCCAGACAATAATGGGGGCGTTGGCATAGGTAATAAGGTTGTCAAGATATTCCTTTGTTTCACGAAGTTTATCCTCAACCTGTACCTGTTTCGTTATATCATACGCGACTTCCCCGGCTCCCACGATAGTGCCATTTACATCCCGGATGGGCGTGTGGAGTACATGATAGACTTTGCCGTGCTTACCGTGATCACCGAATTCTATCGTCTGGTTTACATTCTCACCATTCAGGACCTTCGTCCACTCCTTCACGGACCTCTCCTGCTCTTCCGGTATTTCTGCGAATAATTCAACCATGCTGGTGCCTAAGGTGAGCTCCTTACCGGTGAGTCGCTTAATCTCTTCCTTATAGGTCTGGTTAAAGTACGTATAACGGTAGTCCGTATCCTGCGCAGCGATAATCACTTCTGTTCCTTTTGTTATGGCTTCCAGCAACTCCTGAGCCCGCAGAAGTTCCACCTCGTTCGTTCGCAGTTCCTTTTCCGCCATTCTGATATCAGAAATGTCGCTGATTGCCACCCGGATCGATTGCCCGTCGCTGCTGCCGGCAAGCCGGATGCTTTCCAGCCGGGCTGGGAACGTGGCTCCGTCACCCCGTTTGAGCATCAGGGTGGTGGTGAGTTTCTCTTCGGACTGCCGCAGGTTCGTGAAATACCGGTCCCAGGTTTCAAGATCGCGAGGAACGATCCATCTTCTGAACCGTGCTTTGATTAGTTTGTTCCGGTCAACGCCGAGGAGCACCGTAGCGGTGAGGTTCGCTCGTGAGATCAGTGCCGTACCAGTCAGCGTGAGATAGCCAAGGGGAGCGAATTCATACAGGTCAAGGTACTGGTCACGGGACTCCGCGAGGGCGACCTGCGCACTCCTGAGTTCCTCAGCCTGAATCTCAAGCTCGATCTGATGCACCCGAAGTTCATGGATAAGTTCCTCGGCGGTCTGTCCTTTCATGCTGGGACTGACCGAAGGGGAACGTGCGAGTTTTTTTTCCGCGGCATCCAGCAATGAACTGGTGCTGGTTAAAGGTCCGGGGGGGTTCTCTTCAGTCGTTTTTTTCTTTTTTGCTGCCATCTGTTCCCCTTCCGGCTGCTAGTGCCAATGGCGACGAGGTCCTTTCTCAGGAGTCGCTTAATATCATCGTTAAAGATCTGGTTGAAGATGGTATAACGGAAGTTCACATCCTGCAACTCACGGATGCGTGCGATATTGTGGTACACAATCACCTTTTTTAATACTTATAAAAGTTTTTCCAAGTTTACAATTTTTGAAAAGTATGACCCTCACCTCGCTGCTTTTCTTGCAGTGTACCCTAGAGACGATGACTCCCGTGGTCTGTCGTGATACTCCGGCGCCAGCTGCTGCCTTGCACGCCCCTCGCATCACGCCGATAAAGCGCCATGTTCGTAAACCCGGCAATTTTCTCAATCAAAGAAAAGAGAGATTATCTCCCCACAGCCTTAACGGGTGAACACTTCGTTCACAAATGCGCCAATATGCTCCACCGCTTCCTTCGCTTCAGGCACCTGTTCACCGAACACCTGCCAGCAGTGGAACATTCCTTCCCAGATCTCAAACCGGACAACGACACCTGCCCATTTTGCTTTCTTCACGAATGCTGAAATATCATCGAACAAGAGCTCGTGCGCCCCTCCCTGTATGTAGAGCCGGGGCAAGTGGGACAGGTTTGCATGCGTAGGAGATGCACCCGGATCGTCTGGATCATGCCCGGCAAGATACATAGTCCTCATGACATTCAGGCGTGCAGGAGTGATCCAGTCCCTGTCACGGTTCGAAACCATCGATGCTCCGCTAAAGAGCATATCGACTGCCGGAGACATGCAGATGGTTGCCGGGGGCATGGGCAGCTTCTGGTCCCGGAGCGAGAGCAGCAGACCGAGCGCCAGCGTCCCACCGGCGGATATGCCGATTGGGATGACCCGGTGCGGCGGATGGTCATGGAGCATGAGATGCCGGTACGCAGCGAAAGCGTCATCTGCCGCCGCAGGGTAAACGTGTTCGGGCGCCAGCCGGTATTCAACCGAGAAGACCCGTGCACGGGTGGCAGTGGCAATGCGGGCGATGAGTCCGAGATGGTCTTCGGTTGATCCCGCGGTAAACTCGCCACCGTGGAAGAAGAGGATGGTCCGATCCGCTTGTGATTCCGGAACGGAACACCAGAAACCTTTCAGCTCTTTATTGATGTCCACCGGTTCCACAAGTGGGCGCTCCCCGTGCTGGAATGTTCCATAAAACGCTGAAAAATCCTTCCGTAACACCGCAATCGGCTGATTGGGGTCAGGACTATATGACTTGAGGATGGAAATGAAGTCTTCCGGAGTATCACGGATCATTATGTGTGGTTTTGGTGGAGGAGAATGATAAAGGATGAGGGTGCAGACGGGCGCTGATCGGCACATCCCCCACATTTTTCCCGGAACATCTCGTTTTCTCGCTGCTACGGGTCCTCCTTTTAAGATCACCGGCGTATCACAGCAGCCTTACATCCATAAACGCACAATATTTCTTATCTATGAATCATCCCCGTGCCGCCGACCGGATCTCCGCGCCAGCTATGGACCAGTTCAACTATGCGCTGCGGGATATTGGCGAGCAGACCATGCATTTCGTCATCGCATTTGACGGGCAGCTTGATACAAGCCGGCTGAAGAATGCCTGTGCAGCAATACTTGCGGTGGCTCCGGTGCTCAGTTGCCGTTTCGTGCCCGCTCCCGCCCCGTACTGGGAACGCATCACCCCGCTTTCCCTGCAGGATCTTATCCGGGTTCATCCGGCAACTGGCAGTGACGATGACCTTCAGGCATTACTGACGTTGCCCTGCGATCCTGCAACAAGCCCCCCGGTGCGGCTCGATATTCTCCGCGACAAAAACCGGGATACACTCTGTATCACGGTACACCATGCAGCGATGGACGCACACGGGCTGATTGTCTACGCAGAACTCCTTGCCGGGTATTACCGGGATCCCGGCGCATGGCGTAAAACTGCCTACTCCACATGCATGGATCGATCGCTTGCCGGAATCCTGTTGCAATTCCCGTTAGGCGGATACGTGCCGGAACATGTCATACCTGAACCACTGCACCCGGGTTGGGCATTTCCCTCTCCTCCGGGGGACTGCAAAGAACGGGCATTTGCGATCCGCTCGCTGCCACCAGATCGCGTGGCGGTCATCAGAAGCGCTGCAAAGGCACGGGAAGCAACGATAAACGATGTGCTCCTTGCCGTATTCTTCTCTGCACTCTGCGATTACATCCACCCGGAACCCGGTCTTCTCGTGCCGATCATGCTTTCGCTTGACCTGCGGAGGTACCTGAACGTGCCAATGAACGGGAAAAAATCCGCAACAGGGAGTGCAGAGAATCCCGCCCTGTGCGGTGCCATTGCAGCACCTGAACCCGATGACATCGCCAACCTGTCCGTGGCGTTCAACGTGATGCTGCCTACCGGCTTACAATCGCCGGATGCCCGAATCAACGCGGCAATGGCTGCGATGCGGGAGCACAAGGCAAACAACCCGGGTCTTGCCTCTGCCATTGACATTGAATCCTTTGGCTATGCCAATTTCACGGGCATTCGTGAACGCGTGCGGATGATGATAGCAGATGCCGCCAGTACCGGTGCCAATACCCCGTTTCTGGGCAACATCGGGATCATCCCGGATGCTGCCACCGCATTCTCGCGAAGCCTGCCGGTGCTCGATGCATTCATTACCGGGATCGTCATCAACCCGCCGGCGATTGCGCTGGGCGTGACCACGTTCTGCAACCGTATGACGCTCTCCATCGGCTACGGGAGTGCTGCCATCCCGCGTGCGCAAATGGAGGGGTTCATGGACACAATTGTAAAATATCTTCCTGGTTCCTGACTCCCGTAAGCCTTCGCACGATTACAGGCTCAGCATCTGTTTTGCGGGGATGAGCCACTGGAGTTCTCCGGAAGGGCGGTGCTGAAACGAGTGGTTCCGGATCTTCGCGAGCCCGCCTTTACTCATCACGATACCGGCACTCTCGCTGCCAAAAATGATCCGGCTGATGAGCTGCGAACAGGTAGGTTCATGACCGACAATGAGCACGATGGCGTTTTCATCACACCTGCCGATTTCGTTACAGACATCATCGAAGTTTCCTCCCGGGGCAAGTGCATCCCATACCGTGATCCGGCTCCTCAACCCCCGCGATGCCGCGATGATACCCGCAGTCTCATGAGCGCGTTTGAGGGGGCTTGTCGCAATCACATCGAATTTGATCCCACGGGATGCCATCCATTGTGCGATAAGGGCAATCTCTTCCTTTCCCTTGCCGGTAAGTTTTCGGTCTGCATCCTTCGCGCCGCAATCACAGGGCTCGGCTTTTCCATGGCGGAGAATATAGAGATCCACACAGAAAGATAACGTTCATGGAATATGATGGTTTTTATCCATGGTTCCCAAACGAAGGTATGCCTGGCAGAAGTTCCCGGTAATCGTGATCCAAATAGAGACCCGCCCACACATGAGAGTTCGTGGGGGATTCTCATCAAAAAATATCTGGCTGATAGTTACCGCCGCTACGGGCGATGGTCATGAATGCGATCGTTACACAAAAAGTTCAGAAGAATTTGACCCGCACGCCCGCTTTTGAGAAATATCCTAATGGCATATGCAAACGGTCGCCGTAAACCGTTTTGAGGAGGTTGGTGAACCGTTCGTCTTGTGCAATCTTATACTCGAACTTCCCATCCATCGATTCGATGACCATCGAGAACTCATCGTATTCCATGGTGCCGGAATTCTGGCGATCCTTTAATTTCAGTTTTATCGCGGAAATCCGGTTATTCTCGATCGCACTGTTGCCCGGGGTTTCCCGTATTGCCTGTTCGGGAACCATCGTCTCGTACCGCTGGGCAAACCCGAACGAGGCGGTCAGCTGGTCCTGCATGATCCCGAAAAATCCTTTGCCCCCGGCTTTTGCCGTTGCCTGTGCTTCCATGATCGCAGTATTCATCATCGCCTGTGTCAGCTGGGCAAAGATCATGCGGCGGTTCGTGATGACAACCGTGTACGTATCATACGCCACACCGAACATTTTTGGCTTTCGTGCATTCCCGATTATCCCTATAACCCTCTCTGTATTTCCTGTGTCTGGCATGGCAGCGGCATACCCCGGCTGGGGATAAACCGGTCCGACTGGTGAGGGCAGGGGGTGCCCCATTGATACAGGAGCACCCGGTTGGGCAGGTGACGTGCCAGCCGGTGTCCCGCACACCCCGCAGAACCTGGTTGTCGGTTGGACTGGTGCACCACAACTGCCACAGAATTTTCCCGCTGCTTGTGGGGGAGCAGTGACCGGTCCGGGAGCCGGGGGAGGTATCCGGATGACCGGTGTCCCACAGTCGCCACAGAATTTTTCTGTACCAGCAATCGGGCTCCCGCAACTCTCGCAGGCAAGGGGTGTTACCGGGGATTGCGTTACCGGTACTGTGGTGAATACCGGCAGAGGAAATGTTGGTAAGACAGGGGTCGCTACGGCTACAGGCTCATCCTTTACCATCGCACAGCACTTACTACAAAACGTCTGACCCGGCTTGATCGTGTTCCCGCAGCTCCGGCAGAGCCGTAGTGGCGGTTCGTGTGGTGGTACAGAAGTTACCGGAGCAATAGGAGGTGGTGATGGTGGGGAAGTAAAGATCGTACCCGTGTTCGTTTCCTTTGCAGGAGTGATTACAGTTCCACACGCACCGCAGAACTTCATTTCCGGAGTAACAGGCTCACCGCAAGACGGGCAGGTTACCACTACCGGTGGTGGCAATGGCACAGCTGGCACAAGAGCGATGGGGGCACTTCCCAGTCTCTCACCGCAATTCCCACAGAATTTCATCTCATGGCTCATGGATGTACCACATGCCGGGCAGGTTACCGGGACTGGCGGTGGCAATGGTTCATCCGGCACCGTCGCGGTGTTTTCCCCCATAGTCACCCCGCAGTAACCGCAAAACTTCTCATCAGGTCCAATGAGATTCCCGCACGAGGGGCAGGTTCGTGGTGTGGCTTTGGAGGGTTCCGGGGGAGTGGGTGTAGTCACCGGTGGCAACACTTCGTTGAGCGATGCCCCGCAGTGACGGCAGAATTTTGCATTTGGCACATTACTTTGTCCACATTCCGGGCAATAGACCATAATGATCTCCCATGAATTGTTGGCGGGTGTCCATAAAATGGCAACGCCCCGGATATTCTCCGTGGATGGTGGATGATTAGCGAAGGATCAGGGTGTGGGTGTCTTTGCCCGCTTCACGCGTTCCTTTGTTGAGAAGCCGGTGGCAGCGTCCAAGAACTTCCTGAAGCGTCTGTTCGAATCGATGATCACGGCATCCGGTGATGAGATGTCGGATTCGGTATCCACGATAATCGATTTTCCGTCGGTGCCGATCGTGACTTCGAGCTTTTTTATCGCGCCGAACCTGATCGTGTACCCTTTTGCGGTCTTTACCGGATCGAGTTCAAAAATATTCTTTAATTCAGCGGCAATCCGTATGTCGAGATCTTTTGTCAAGCCCCGTTTGATTGGATATTCCTGCATACTATTTTTAGGTAGTGCGTGTATGTTAATCTAATGACGGCAGATTCTCCAGAATATTATAACCGAATCTTTGCCCAGCTGGACAGTATCCGTGATGGGCTTACAGATCTGAAACAAAAGAAGGATCTGAACATATATTCCAAACCGCTCACCCCGGATGGCGCTTCCGTGCTTATGGGCTTTCCCGGGAGCGGGCTTGTCGGGACCATCGCACTCCAGTACATGGTCGACCAGCTGGAGTTCGATCTCATTGGAACGATGACCTCCAAGTTCTTCCCTCCGCTTGCGATGATGAACAAGGGGATCATTAACGATCCCATACGGCTATACAAAAAGGGGGATATCGCAGCGATTGTTGCTGACATCCCTATTCACCCGATGATCTGCTACGAGATCGCAAATGGTATCATGGACTGGCTGGAGCCGTTCAAACCAAAAGAGGTGCTGACAATCGCCGGGATCATCACAAACGAACCGGAGAAGCGCGTGTTCGGGGTTGCGACGACTCCTGAAGCACTCGCACGGATACAGGAGTTCACCCAGATTTTGCCTGTCGGCAGCATCTCCGGCATTGCATCGAGCATTCTTACGGAGTGCAAGATCCGGGGCATCCCGGCATTCGGGCTTCTCGGTGAGACCGTGAACGCACCGGACCCGCGTTCATCAGCC
>JAPKXU010000225.1 GCA_026394655.1 Methanoregula sp.
CTGCTCGCCGAAACAGACTAATAGCATCTCTTTGTTGCTGCCCGATATCGGGTTGTGAAGTGCTTGAGCCGTGTGCGATTAACGTCGCACGCACGGTTCTTAGAAGGGGGGGACAGGGCAACTTGTCCTCCCTATTCGACTGGGGCGCCGGATGTAGGGGGATCCGATGCTTAAAATGAGCACCTTGATTTTTTACAGACGAATGGTAACGTAACCGCGCCTTCCTGTTAAAAAAAAAACGATCTATTTTTCGGGTTCGATGGGGTTGATCGCAAACAAGCCAGAAATTTGTGTTTTTATTTCCTCCATTTTTCCATTCTTATCATTCCAATCACATCACGAATGATCGTTTTTTCGAGAGAGTAAATGGCATCAACCTGCACAAAACTTGCATAATCCAGTACTCCACTCCCCAGATCTTCATTCACGAGACTGACTCCCCAATGTTTCGGCTCTTTTGATGTGATCTTCATGACAATCACATCACGGGACATGCGATTATTGCCTGAATTACTTATCACAAGTGCCGGTCGTAACTTGGATTGTTTCTGATCGGCATACGTAAAATCCACAAGGACAATGGAACCTTGAGGCAGATCATTCATCTGCCAACCTTCGTTTTGAATATGATTTCCATGCATCATCCGGGTTTTCGTAGTCAATTTCTATTTTTGCTTTCCGGAAAATGACACGGTCATCATCCGAGGATACCATAAGGTAATCCCCATCATGGATATCGAGACGCGAACGGATTTTTTTGGGGAGCGTGATCAATCCTTTGGAGGATACCTTAACGAGGGTTGCATCTGACATATCTCTTCACTGCCACTAGTATAAGATTCTTAGATTATTAGTCTTGTGGAAATCGGTTTTTGCATTCCCGGTTCATCGCTCCAACTAGTCCACAGTAAGGGGGGATTGCGGTTAGCACTCGTTATTTTCCCGGTTTATTTTTCCCCGCCCGTGAACCGGTACCCGCCCTTCGGCACGGTCATCTCGAACCGTGCCCCTTTGCCCGGCTCGCCGGTTTCGGCAATCGTAATCCCGGTGATTGCAAGGATCTCACGGGACAGGAACATCCCGAACCCGGTATGTTTGAAATATCCCCGGTTGAAGATCGCCTCTTTCTTGTCCGCAGGAACACTAACGCCATCGTTCTCACAAACTACGAGAAGCCCGTGATCAGATTCCTGTGACGAGATCCGTATAGTCGTCATATGCTCGCCGCCATACCTGAGCGCGTTGTCAATCAGGTTGTAGAAGACCCGCCCGAGGAGCGGATCGGCATACACTTCAAAGGGGGTTTTGGCAATTTCAACGGTGATATCCCGCATGGGCAGGCTCTCTATCGCCATGTCAACGCTCTTGTGCACATCCTGCCATTCCGGAGCTTTGATGCCCATTTCCTGGTAGTCCTTCGTGAACTGGATCTGGGCTTCGATGGTGTTGGCGATATTCTGTTCCTTGGTGATGTAATCCTTAAGCTTCACGGGATCGCCAATGAGATCCCGCGAGAGTTCAAGGTAGCCATTCAGCGCGAGCAACTGGTTGACAATATCGTGCCGGGTGAGGTTCGAAAGCAGGTTCAGTTTCTTATTTGCCTGCTGTATTGCACCCTGGAGCGCCATCTGTTCAGTGACATCCTTCCCTATGGCAATGAAGGTCTCGTTAATGCCGGGAACGTCCTGTAGTGAGCGGGTGTTCCACCAGATGATCCGCTCCCGCCCGTCCTTTGTCCGGATCCGGGTCTCGAAGTTCTCGAGATAGGGCTTTGAGCCGATGATCTCCTTGATCTTTGCCGTGACAGTGCGCCGGTAATCCTTGTCCGGGTAGATCCGGCTCCATATGGTGTTTTTGCCGATCACTTCATCCGCTTTGTACCCGCTGATCTCTTCTGCCGCCCGGTTCCAGACACTGACCGCCCCTTTTCCGTCCAGCACCGATATCCAGATGTTCGCATTCTTAATGACACTCTCTTCGAATTGCCGGAGAGCCCGGAGCCTCTCTTCAGAGTTTTTCCGCTCGGTATTGTCCCTCCCAATGGTGATGAACTGCACCGGTTTCCCTGCTGCATCTCTTAGTGGCTGGGTGTTCCACCAGATGATCTTCTCATCGCCTCCCTTCGTCCGGATCCGGGTCTCGAAATTCTCAACATAGGCATTTGTCCGGATGATGGAGAGAATGTTCTCTGCAACCTGCTTCCGGTATACCGGATCCGGGTAGAGCTGTTTCCAGACAGTATTCTTTCCTATCACATCTTCGGCAGGGTACCCGCTGATCTCCTCGGCAGTGGTGTTCCAGACAAGGATTGTCCCCTTGGGATCAAGGACGCTGATCCAGACATTCGCGTTGTCGATGATGCTCTGCTGGAACTGCTGGAGGGTGCGGGTCTCCTGCTCTGCCCGCATCTTTTCAGTAACGTCCCGGATAGTGCCGATAAACGCTTTCGTGGAGCCATCCGGATTTCGGACAGGTACCGTAGTGATGATGGTATCAATAACCGTTCCATCTTTTTTCTTCAACCGTATGGGATATTCTTTGACATAGCCCTCCCGTTCAATGTGTTGAGTGAACGCAATCCGTTCTTCGGGATGTGCATAGATAAAGGGAATCGGGACTTCAGACATTTCCTTCCGGCTTTCAAACCCGAGCATTTCCACTAAAGCATCATTGAACTCGATCCATCTCCCTTCAGTGGTGGTGATAAATACGCTGTCCCGGGATATCGTGAAAAATTCGCGGTACCGTTCTTCGCTCTCCCGGAGCGCTTCCTCTGCCCGCTTGCGGTCGGTGATGTCGTAAATCACGGAATAGAAGAGAGGTTTCCTGATAAGGGTAATCGGTCCGGAATAAATCTCGACATTGCGTTTTTCGCCGGTGGCTAGGTAATGAGTGGAGAAGAAGTGTTTTGCCTTCTCATTCTTTGCCCGCTGGAGATCACCGATAACTTTCCCTTTTGGCAACCGGTTGAGGTCATAGATGCCCATCGAGATGAGCGTATCACGGGGGTACCCGTAATACCTGACTGCTGCCGCGTTGGCAGAGACAATCCCTCCGGTATCCGGGTCAATTAAAAGAGAGACGGAATAATTGTTGTCAAAAATTGAACTGTACCGTTCTTCGCTCTCCCGGAGCGCCTCTTCTGTCTTTTTGCGCTCTGTAATGTCGACAAGGATGATGAGGGATGCAGGCGCTCCGTCAAACTCAATCGTGCTGCCGTTGACAACCATAGTCCTGCGGCTGCCATTCTTTTCTATGAAATCAATCTCATAGGGCTCCACCGGTTTGCCGCTCGGCCTCTGGCGCACTGCGGCTGCAACGCGGTATAGGATGATCCCGTTCCGGTGCACAAGGATAAGTTCCGGCACATTCTCCAGAAGGGAGCGGGATTTCACCTCGCTCTCTACGAGCGCCTCCTCCATCCGCTTACGCTCGGTGATATCCCAAATAATGGCGATGAGATAGGGTTTATTTCCAATAGAGATGGTATCGGCATTTACCACTGCATTAAACAATTCACCGGATTTACGCCAATTTAAAACCTCGAACTGGGATACCTTGCCATGTTTTCGTACCTGGTCGATGAAG
>JAPKXU010000102.1 GCA_026394655.1 Methanoregula sp.
TGGTACTTGCCGGAATTACGGTCAAAGCTGTGATCACTGCTGATGCAACCCATGAGGAAATCAGACAGATTGGGAGAGAAGCACTCAATATTGTACACTGCGAGCCGGCAGGAAAAGATGCAGCCGGATTATTGCAAAAGATGTGCGGGATCCCCTTTATTATTGAAGAGATTCCCATGGGAGTTCTGGCGACCCAGCAGTTTCTGGAGAGAGTAATACAGGCAGTTGGTCTTCAGGAAATACCGGATATTCATGAGGATTACGGTGTTGTTGATTGTTTACCGTACAGAAACCGTAGGATTGCCCTCGTCAGCGGTCCAACACGCGCAATCTCTATGACCAGATTTTTTGCAGAACTTGGTATTGAGCCCAGACTGATTGTTGTAGACTTTCATTCGACCATCAGCGAGAAGCTTGGCAGTCTTGCACTGACCAATTGTGAGGTGCTCATAGAACCGGACCAGGAACTTATCATGCAAAAGCTCAGGGAGCACAACATCGACCTGTTGATCGGGGGTATGCTGGAACTGCCCGTCGCAAAGGCACTCGGCATTGAACACATCGACATCATGCACGGCAGCCAGAGGACCGTTGGATTTGACTGGGCAAAAAATCTTATGCACCTGCTCTTTCGTAACAATTGTGGGATTTAACGAAGCAGCCCCTGTTCTTGGATAAAGAGAGATTCGAACGTCACACCAGGAGTTCGTTGTTCCCGGCGCCTTTTAAGCACTTTTCTTGTAGATTCCTGCATGCTTCTTCAGCCATTGATCCTATTTGTCCGGACGATTGGTGTCATCATACGTGACGCGTCTGGTGAGGAGGAAGGTATAATGAAGGTTTGCGGTTTTTTTGTTTATCGACCCTGAGTACCCCCGAGATCATTCAGGGGCTCGGGCTCTCCATCGGGAATCAGTCTGGAGTCGAAACAATTGATGCAGCTGAGTGCCTGTTCATGGGTGTGCTGAGAAATCGAGAGGGGAGTTTTGAATAATCCGGGGTATACCGCACGGGTTCAGAGATTCAGGTTTTCGCGATCCTATAGCATCTCGCTATCGAGCATCCGAGCCTTGTGCAGCACCCTCAAGATGATTACCCTGGAACCGGTGATCTTGAAGATGATGCGATATTTGCCGTGTAGAAAATGACGATAGTCAGTTCCAAGCTGTTCGTTCTCAGGTAGAAGTGGACAACGCAGGGGAAAGATTTCGAGTCTTCCAATCTGCTCTTCAATATGCAGTATGAAGGAGTCAGCCGCATCAATATTTTCTTTTGCGATATACTCCCATAACTCCTCAACATCCGTTTCAGCAACGGCTGTGATCTCAACCCGGTATTTTTCTGGCACGTTTGAACCCTTTCACAAACTCACGAGCTGAACGAGTCCGACCGCGTTCAACATCCTGTTCTGCCGTGGCGAGCAACTTTGCCAGGTTCCCCACCTGGAAGTGTTTTTCATATACTTTTACATCCAGCAGCACGGAGTCAGCCCTGCCATTGACCGTGAGAATGATAGGGCGCCCGGTGGCATGGAGTTGGTCAAGAATGTCCTTAGTGTGCCGCTTCAGGTCCGTAACTGAGCGAATGTCTTCTGAGGGGCTTATCTGCAACATATCGTACCTTCGGTAATGTATGATTAATCATTGAATATAGCACTATTTATGGTGTCTTAAAAGTCAGGATCCGGATGAGAATAGGTTCACAGATATCACTTCCCATCCCCCGGGCATACAGGTTCGTTTTTGATGGTTCCTGCCATTTCAGATCGGATCACGGTTCGGTTCCGGTACGATTTCACCTCTACCGATATCACAATACCGGAATGGAAAAAACCGGCTACCCCTTCACCTCCGCCCGTGTCTGCCCGTCTTCTGCTTCTTCTTGTCCGCAGACTTCTCCGTTTCCTTATGAATCTGCTCGCTTTCCAGCTCCCCGATGATATCAAGCGGGTCATCCATCATTTTTGTCAGCCGGATGATCTCGAGCAGGCGCTCAATCCCGATGAAATGCTCTGCCATCACTCGTGCGAGCGGTAAAAGCTCAATCCGGGTCCCCTTCTTCTGCACGAGCCGGTGTGCGATGAGGTCCGGTAACACCGGCTCCATGGAACCCACCATCGTTGCGGTGATCCGGTCAATTGTTGCTTCCTCCCCATTACAGGCAACCGCATTTGCCACGTACTCTTCGGAACTCTGCTCGAGATCGTGCGAGCGGTAAAAGCTCAATCCGGGTACCCTTCTTCTGCACGAGCCGGTGTGCGATGAGGTCCGGTAACACCGGCTCCATAGAACCCACCATCGTTGCGGTGATCCGGTCAATTGTTGCTTCCTCCCCATTACAGGCA
>JAPKXU010000290.1 GCA_026394655.1 Methanoregula sp.
GGACCGTGATCCCGTATGGGTTGCCGCTTGTGCATCCCCCGGGGTAACTGCCCCCCATGAGAATCTTCGAACCGGTACTTTACTGTGAATCAAATCTTGTCGTAAATTTTTTTGAGGTAGGAGACTTGTTCTTCATCTCTCCGTGCCGACTGTGATATTAACCGGGTAAGAATCTGCTTCGCGTTCTGGGGGTTTGGTATTCCATACAGGCAGTTAAGAGGGTTTCCCGATTCTTCCCTGCGGCTT
Organism: Methanoregula sp.; assembly: GCA_026394655.1. Taxonomy (GTDB): domain Archaea; phylum Halobacteriota; class Methanomicrobia; order Methanomicrobiales; family Methanospirillaceae; genus Methanoregula. Next base: position 247 of record JAPKXU010000290.1, read on the forward strand.
TTTGCCCCACGTCCTGCTTCCCTGCCGGACATGTCTGAATCCACTCGTGTGCTGCTATGGGGGATTATCGTCCCGTAATTATACCTGGTTCCAAAGTAGTCCTGCACCATCTCAATTTTGCCGATCTGAAGGAGCGGGATCATGTGTTCCTGTTTTTTATAGACACCCCCTTTCAGCCATACACCCTCGTGTGTGATGGTATATTGGATACTTCTCCGGAACTTTTCGGTCCAGGCAATGACGACAATCGCGGCAATGACACTGAACGGCTGAAACAGGAATGATATCCATTGCACGAGTCTCATCAAGAATTGAGGTTGTGCAGACTGGGGCGTGAAAAAAAATGCCATCATAATTCCAACAAGACCGCTTAAACCCAGTGTCAGAGCCACACTGATCCACAGCTCGGTGAGTTTTAATGCCCTTCCTATATACATAAAAATCAGGAGGAGCCCGATAAAGATCACAATCGTTATCACATCGGATAATGCCGGAGAGATCGAACGGATCATGTTAGAAATGGCTAATCGTATAATTATCGCCACGACAACAAGCACGCATGACGACAGCGCAAGACCATATTTGAAAATAAAACTCATTTTGTCCGGATTTGTCGTGAGCAGAACGGTGTCAGTACTTTCAATCTGCTCCGGATTTGTATCTTGTTGAATCGCCTGAACGGAATTTATTGATTGAATATCCTGAATGGGAATAATTTTTCCATACTCATACCCGCATTTTGGACAAAACGGTTTTTCCATACTCATACCCGCATTTTGGACAAAACGGCATTCTACTATCAATGATTGGATTTGCACACTCAGGACAGAACTTTGCCATGCTTTTGTACCCACCATTATTTTATGATAATCATTGGTGTGTAGTTCTGAAGATAAACATATTACTTATTTTCTTGGTTTTTTTGTGCCTCACTTATTCTTTTCTTTCGTTCCAACTCCTTTATTGGATCTGCATAAACACCACGTGTCATTACTACCCGCGCTCTCTAAAACAAGTATTTTACGTATTCCTAAAATTATGGCTCGCCTTTTCGTGCCTTCATCGCCACGATCTTCTCATCCATCGCATCCATAAGCAATAAGATCTGCCGCTGATTATCTTCCAGTTCTGCGATCCTTTTCTCCAAATCTGCCATCGTGGGTTTTGTTTTGATTCTGATCTCTGTCATAATGTCACGCTAATCCGCTGCTGTTCATGCCTTCACTTCTGTCCAAACAATTCTGCGATCCTGTCCTGCAGCTCTCGATATGTCGGAACATACCCGACCGGTGCATTTGGGAATGCGATCTTTATCAGCTCTTCGTTGCTGTAATCTTTGATATTCCGGTTGTGGATCCGTGCCCCGTGCGATCCTTCAAGTGCGTCAATTCGTTTTTTAAGATAGTCGGTTGAGCTGCTCATAATCTCCCTGCAGTGTGAATGCTTCTTTTGTCGCTGTCATTCTTTTTACCTCATTCGTTCAAGTTCGATAATTCTTTTTTCCAGATCAGCGATCTCGTGGTCGTTGTCTTGATCGCAATCCTTCCTTGTTACCACACTATACAATCCTCTGATGTGCGTATAAGGCAGTTGTGATAGCTGTTTGGGGGGTGGGTACCAGGGCCAGCGCCCCGAATGACTGACGGGCGAACGCTTCAGCGTGAGGTCGGAGGTCATGAGTCACTGAGCGTGAGGCACTTGCCCGATCAACAGCGACGAACATGGCGCATCAGCGCGATGTGAGGAGCGTGCGAAAGCAGCCGATGGCGACAGAGCAACGCGGATGCGGAGCGATGAGCCATGGGCGTCACCGGCTCAACAGTACACCGCGAGAAGATCAGCACGGTGATGTGATGCGAGCCGGAGCCGAAGCGATGACGAGCGAACATGACCGAGCGTCATCATGTCAACCTGCTACGATGGTCCCATCTGACAGCATGATAGGGCAATCCAAAAAAACTGCCGGACCCTGCTCTCGGTAAGCTCGAACCGTCCCGACCTGCACCATCTTTTTCGCCCACGATTACAAAATAGCGAAGA
>JAPKXU010000082.1 GCA_026394655.1 Methanoregula sp.
ATCCAGAAGGCGGATGAGCGGGCGCTTCTTGCCGGTACAACACCGGATACGGTCTTTTGTCTCGTCCGGGAGATCCGTGCATACTCCGACGTGCCGATCGTGCTTCTGACCTACTACAACATGGTCTACCGGCGCGGTGTGGACCGGTTTTACCGCGAGGCGCATGACGCTGGAGTGGATGGCATCCTCATCGCTGATATGCCAGTCGAGGAATCCGCAGAAGTCGTGGAGATCGCCCGACGGTATGACATCGATCCAATCTTCCTTGTGACCCGGACGACTTCGGCAGAACGGATGGACGAGATCGTCAGCCGGGCACGCGGGTATCTTTACCTTGTGTCAGTCCTTGGGGTGACCGGTACACGGGAACATGTTCCGGAGGAGGCTGTTGCTCTCATTCACCGGGTCAAAACACACACGGCACTCCCGCTCGCCCTCGGTTTTGGCATCTCGGCACCGGAGCATGTGAAGACCTGCGCTGACGCGGGTGCCGATGGGGTGATTGTCGGGAGCGCAATCGTCAGTATCATTGAAAAGAATCTGGGCGACATTCCTCGTATGGAACGTGAACTAAAACAATATGTGGCACGGATGAAGGTGGCAGGTACCCGTGCAGGATGATCTGGCTGTCCATCTCCAACCATCTGTTTTATTGTCTGGTGGGCAGACATAACCACTTGGTATCATGATGTCAAAAACGAATATTTTCCTCATCATGGGGTGCTGTCTTGTCGCCGGTCTTCTTGTTGCCGGATGTACCCAGTCATCCCCGCAGGTACAGACGCCGACTGCCGCACCGACAACGCAGGTGACTCAAGGGTCCACTGCCATCGCCAATCCTGCCTCGGTCTCCTGCGTGCAGAATGGCGGCACGCTCCAGATCAAGAAGGATTCAACGGGTGGAGAATACGGCATGTGTTCATTTACCAACGGGACTACCTGCGAGGAATGGGCACTCTTCCGTGGCGAAGGCTGTAAAGCCGGGGTTACTGTACCAGCGACAACTGTCCCGGCATCAGTTGGCATGGCAAACCCGGCTTCCGTGAACTGTGGTAAGGTGGGCGGGAGTACCGTGATCCTGAAGAATCCCGATGGGAGCGAATACGGCATGTGTTCATTTACCAACGGGACAAGCTGCGAGGAGTGGGCGCTCTTCCGTGGGGAAGGTTGTAAAGCCGGTAACGCAACGCCGGTAAAGTAACCCGGGCAGAGCAATCAAAAATCCTCTTTTTATTCCACGGGTTCCCCGTGATACCCGTATGCCGCCAGCAGGGGACTGACTGCCCGCATCCATGCTGCCGGGTCCTCGCGGGGGATGGGTTCGATCTTCTCTTTCCAGAGCTGTGCCAGTGTCTCATCCGCTGTTTTGAGATCCGCTCGCCCCTTGACTTTGCCGCATATCTCGCCCCCGGCAGTCTTGATGAGCAGGTGGTAGCAGCGGAAATCCCGGCACTGTCTTGGGCGCGTGGAATAGCAGGTGCAGGCATATCCTGCACTCTCCCGGTCTTTTCGCAGGAACGGGCAGGCATCCGGGATCGCATCTGCTGGCAGGGAAGAAGAGAAGACATCTGCGTATTCAGGAGAGACATGGACCGGGAAGAGTTCGTTTGTGATCCCGTAGCGGCAGTAGAAATCCCGGTCTGATATTTTTCTCTCAATCTTAATGAACGCTCCAAAGCTCCTGCAACATTTCCCACAAT
>JAPKXU010000178.1 GCA_026394655.1 Methanoregula sp.
TGCCCGTATTGCAGAGAAGAGGGCTTCAAGCAAATCCGGGCGGGGCGCAGGGTATTCTCCGGCTCCTGCCCCGTACGCGAGGATGTCCGGTTGCCTGCCGACACGGAAATGCCAGGCGCCGTGGGAGTGAAGTGCGGCAACCTCCGCAGCGATGCCATCGATACCGCGGTACTTCGGCTGACCGTAGAACGGTTCGGTGCAGAACGAGCACCCACCCGTTGCGCCGTGGGAGCAGCCCCGTGCAGTCTCCAGTTCACACATAAGGTACGGGTAATACGGGTGCTGCGTGATGATCCCGCTTCCCGCAACGCTCCACGGATCCGTGCGGGCATAGTCAAGCATCCCTACCGGTCTTTCACCGTTCAGGTAATTGTCGAGGGCGATCGCCGGTTCCCCTTCCAGCAGTGCATCAAACCCGCTGATCACCTGCTGGATCGCTCGCTGCCCACCTTCCGGGGCATAACCAAACCCGATCGGACCGCCGATCAGTTTCTTTTTGCACCGGCACATGTGCCCCACCTGTTGGATCTCGGTGAGGTTTGCAGGAATGCCCCCCAGATATTTACCCGGTACCGTAACACCCGCGATCATGACCATCAGGTCGGCACGGGAGATCTCATTGATCCATTCCGGACCGGCACGGAGCTGGTCGATGGTAAGATACCGTACCGAAAACCCGTGACCGATAAGAGCGCCGGCTGTGGTACGGATATACGGAGAGATATACGGGGGAACGCCAAGACACGCGGGTTCATCCACATACCCGTCAATGATAAACGCGTCAGCAGGCATAGCCGAGAAGCGCAAGAAGCCTTCGCGCCCAGAAGAGTTTTCCCCGTTTCACCGGGTCGACGTTCTTATCATCAAGGTCAAAGCCAATGATCGTGATCGCCCGTGCACCCAACGCATCGGCAGCAAAAACCGCACGGTCGCCGTCCGTGAATCCGCCGAAGTTGTGGACATGCGGGAGCGGGGCGCTCTGGGTGGTGGCAACAACCGGTCCTTTAAATCTCGGCATCCAGTATTTCAAAAGCGGCATGTTATCCCCGTGTGCATGGACGACCATGATGGTTCCTGCTTCATTCATGTCAAGGAACTGGTCTGTCGCACCATCAAGATCGGTGAAGACGGCTGCGGGACGGATGCCGTGCCGGAAAAGGATGTCTGCCGCTGCATCGGCTGCGAAGATCACGCTGTTGGTATTGATTGTTCCGAGCTCGTCTTTCAGGCACGGGGCGTTCCCGCAGACCGTGACATCGCTCCCCGTGCAGAGCGTGGATAGTGTGGGAAGTGCATCACGGGTGACGAGCGAGGCGAGCATGCGGGCAGCGGCTTCATCATCCTCCCGCGAGAACCCAAAATAGTCAAGGATCTCGCGGTAGTGGGGCTCCCATTGGCTAAAGTTCATTCTTCTTTTCCTCGTTCTCCAGCCCGACGAGGTTCTTGAACTTCTGGAGGATCGGTTCAATGATGATACCGAGGAGCTCCTCCTTGTTTGTTACGTTCCCAAAGTAGTGGAGCGGGAGAGTTGCCGCCGCCATGTTCGGGTGCCCGCCGGCATCGCCCATATCCGCGAAGGCTTCAGCAAGTGCGTTACCGATGTGCAACCGGATGTCACGGTTCCGTGC
>JAPKXU010000066.1 GCA_026394655.1 Methanoregula sp.
GTCCGTATAGTACAGGTTCATGGTGGGATACGGCGAACTCTGCCTATTCACCGGGAACCTACACCATCTGGGCGGAATGCAACGTGAACCGCATGAAGGACAATTACGATGTGATTGGTAAGACGGAGAGCACCAAGACGATTATGCAAAATACGGAACGCAACCCGCTGATGAGTGTCAGTGTACCGACAACATCTCCCACAAATCAGGTCACTCAGATCACTACAACAATTCCCCAAACATCCACGACCATCCCCACGACTTCCCCGACTACTGCCATTCTTACTACCGCCCCGATCGCCACTGCGACAACAATTCCCCAAACATCCACGACCACAATCCCGGCTCCGGTTGGAACCACAACGAAAAAATCTCCCGGGTTTGGGATTGTTCTTACTGTGATCGCTGTGGCGGGTATTGTGCTTGTCACACTCAATAAACGAATATAATCCTCTTTTTTCATAGATACATAACCTTTTTATCAATCGGTTCTACATATCCGGAGCATGAATGTTATAACCGCCGTCAATAAAGGACGCAAAAGCGTGCGGAAGTTCAAACCCACCGCCATCGAAGACACGGTCATTCACGATGCCATCGAGTGTGCCGTTCATGCACCCACCGCAGCGAACCTCCAGCCCTGGCTTATTGGTACAATCCGGAAAAAAGAGATGCTTGCACAGATTGCAGAGCTGGCAGACAATGGAAAATTCATTGCAGATGCTCCTCTCTGTTTTGCTATCTTCGGTGAACGAACGGCAAAATATTATCTTGAGGATTGCTGTGCGGCAACCGAGAACCTGATCCTCGGGCTGCATGCACATGGGGTTGGTTCCTGTTGGGTGGCAGGCGACAAGAAGGGGTACGCAGAACAAGTCCGGAAACTGTTAAACGTCCCGGAGAAGTATACGCTCGTATCGCTTGTGCCTGCTGGATTGCCAGCCGATATCTCGATCGCCCCAAAGAAAGAGACAAAACATCTTGTATTTCACGAAACCTTCAAGAAAGACTGAACATATCGGGAAATTTGCAGTAAAAAGTTCCTGACGAAACGATTCCTTTTTTTATTTTGCCCTGTTTGAAGTGTCCAATCCGCTCATAAAAAAATTATCCCCACCTCTTCAATAACACGAGCCCGGCGCCGATCGCACCAATACAAATCTCGATAGGAACCGGCGATTGCGTTGTGGGCGTATTGGTGGGCCAGGGCGTGAAAACCTTTGCAGTGGATTTTATGGTCGGGGTTGCAGTCGTTGCCGTTGTAATTGGAACAGTGGCAGAAAGTGTTGGGGTGTCTGTCGGTTCAACGGTGAGGATGGTAGATACGGTCGTGGTATTACCCGATGTGACATTAACCCGTTGTGCATAGATCAGGTAGCCGGACTTCTGGACGGTGACGGCGTAGGAATCTGGGGTGAGATTATAGATCGTTATCGGTGTGTATCCTTTGAGGACGGTATTGATATACACATTTGCATTTGTCGGGCTTGATGTGAAAGCGATGCTGCCGTTGACAACCGGGGCGACGGTTGTTGTAGTGGTGGTGACGTTTGCTGTTGGTGTTGCGGTTGTGGTTGTTGTTGTCACTTCTGGGGATAATGGTGCAGTGACCGTCTGGTTTCCATTAACCGTAACAATTAACGACCAGTTCTGATATCCAGTCCGCTGGAGCAAAACCAAATGTGGTCCGGTTGTGACGTTATAGAGCGTTGTTGGGGTAATAACGCTTTGCGATATATTGTCAAGATAAATTGTGGCACCGATTGGATCTGATGAGATCGAAATATTTCCATCCGCTGCCACGGCAACCGGCAGCAACAGAAGAGTACAAAGAATACAGCCCACGATCCAGATTTTTGTCATGTGTTCCCTTCCTGTCCTTCACTAAAATGAAAAGAGCCTGCACTCATAAAAATGTGTGGGATTTGGTTTTTGAATACAGTTTTAAAATTTTCACATTACGCTCACAAACGTTTGCCACTCGTCTCGATCCCACACACCCTCCAAAACTCATGCCATACACTCTCAGACTCCGACTTCGGAAATTGGGGCTATTGTATCGCATCGGTAATAATAGTCGATTGGGGGGGAGAGTGGCAAACCCCGGCATACCTGATTAAAAATGAGAGAAAAAACGGGCAGGGAATTAATTCCCCCGCTGTTCTACTGCTTTTTTGGTTCCTCCATTCCGGAGTGTTCCATATGATCGAGGACCCGGTCCCACATGACGAGGAGTCCGGGAATGATCACATACGCGAGCATTCCTGATCCGAGGAAGGCGCCGATGATGAGTATCTCGTTGTCAACCATGACGACCACCTTACGCGCATGATGGAGCAGGTGTGAGCGGGTGACAACACACCGGCTTTCCGAGGGGTATGCAGCGGATGGGGCAACGGTGTTCATATTTTCACGTAAAGGGAAGTTTCTGGCGAATTGATGTTAGATTTGATCGTGTCTTTGGCGGATAGTCCCCAACCCATTAAATTTAAATCCCCATTTATTTAAATAAACCAAAAACCTACGTAAATTTATATGGGTACCATTACGATCAGCGTTGATAACGACACCGAGAAGCGTTTCCGGGAGGCGGTAAAGAAGAAGCTGGGCGAGCGGAAGGGGTACCTCGGCAAAGCAACAACCGAAGCCCTGGACCTTTGGATCCAGAAACAGACACAGGAGGAGATCGCCCGCGACGCACTTGCTCTTCTGGAAAAAGGCCATCATCTCGGCAAGCACCTCTATAAAGAACGAAAGGATCTCTATGACCGCACCACCAGCTCTTATTGATACGAATATCCTCTGCTATGCTCTCGATGCAGGAGAACCGGAGAAGCGGCTGGTGGCAGCAGAACTTCTCTCCCGGTGCTGGCGCTCCGAGATCGCCTTCGCCGTTTCAGTACAAAACCTTGCGGAGTTCTCCGTTGTTATGATGGAGAAGGTCACACACCCGGTGCCGGATGCAGTTGTTACGCGGTTTATCCGGAATATCGTCTCGTTCGATGGGTGGACTGTGATCGGGTATGACCCGGGGACGATTATGGATGCTGTAGGTGTCAGGCGCAAGTACTCCCTCCATTTTTGGGATGCCCTGCTTGTTGCGACATTAAAACAGCACAATATCGACACGATCTATACCGAGGATTCGCATTTTAAAAAGGTCCCGTGGATAACAGTCATTGACCCGTTTACCGATGTGTGATCTATTTTTTTTGTGCAGGCGAAATTATCCTCGTCCCGAAACGGGTGATTACGGATATCGGGTGGCTGGCACATATCCACGACCGCGAAGTGAACGTGATCGGGATCCTGAAAAACACGTTAAGAAAAATTCTTGCCGGACCTTCCCCTCTCCACATCCAGCACGCCCGAGCGCCTCATTACCGGTATCGTCGCGGGGCTGAACCCTCTGGTTTGATGCGGGAGATTGTGCTTGTTGTGTTGAAGGGTTCGGCGTATATGCCGGTTTTTTCGGGGTGCTGGTTGTGGTAACGGCGGGGGTGGTGTTATGAGAGGCAGATCATTTCCTGAAGGGGTCATTCATATAAAAGTTTTAATTTTTTTAACTAAGTAATGGAAGGTTTAATGATAGAAATATATATTACCTGATAATTCGTTATACCTCAATGAAATACTATGGCTCTTCTAGAAATCCGGGGAAAAGCCTCGGTACGTAAAGCTGCTGGCGGAGGCCAGTTGGACACGTATGTGGACAAATTGGTTAAGCTGATCCCTGCTGAAATTGTTGCAATTTATTTGGTAGGTCTCGGGCAGATCCCCAAAGATCTTCCACCGAACCAAATGATAGCGTTGCCGGCGTGGACGTTTATCTGTTTCGTGTTGGTCATCGTGACTCGGATTTATTATACGAAAGATCCGGGTATCTTTGCCAACGGGAAGATTGTGTGTATATCCGCAATCTCCTTTATCATCTGGGCGTATTCGTTGGGCGGTCCGTTCCAAGCATATAACCTCTATATTCCTTGGATCGGCAGTCTGATGATCCTTGTCTGGACGTTCATTGCCCCCAAGATTTATGGTGATGAGTAAAAATCCCTTATTTTCTAAACACATCATTGCATCTTGAACAAGGATGCATCTTGCCGAAGATCTTCGATCTTTCTTCCGCAACACTCAAAGGAATCCCTGTAAAAATGGGAACCAGAGTCTTATTCTTCCATGGAATGGATAGAGTAAAAACCGGTTGCTCTATTCAGGCTAATCTCTGCTGGACGAACTCGTGCAGTAAGGACGTTTTTTCGAAAAACCTCCCCTGTGCAACCACCGGATCCCAGCAACCTGATTGGTAAATATCTGTGCCGGACCTACCCCTCTCCGAACACACCACGCCCGAGCGTCTCATTGCCGGCACCGTTGCGGGGCTGACCCTCGGGATTGATGGGGGAGATTGTGCTTGTTGTGTTGAAGGGTTCGGCGAATTTACCGGGGGATTTTTTCGGGATGGTGGTTGTGGTAACAGCGGGGGTGGTAAGGTGTTTGAGGGGGAGGGGGCTATGGAGTGTTGGGAATCAAGGCGTTGCCACATATTCAGAATTCGTGGCAACGCGGAAATTTCGTGTCACTTGTGTTACATCGAGGGTCATTTACGGGATCTTTCACAAGAAGGAGACAATCAGGATCTCTTATCGTGTCCTTGAAGTGCAATTTCCCGGTTCTTCTGCGCCCCGGTGTAGTCCGGGTCGATGGCAAGCGCCCTGTCATAAGAGGCGACCGCATCCGTATACTTTTTGAGTTTATCCAGCGCGAGTCCGCGGTTGTACCACGCATCAGCGTGGTCTGGCTTGATGGCAAGTGCCTGGTCATACGAGACAACCGCTTCTTTAGATTTACCGAGATCTGCCAGTGCGTTTCCGCGGTTATACCACGCATTAGCATAGTCTGGCTTGATGGCAAGCGCCATGTCATACGAGACAATTGCTTTTTTATATTTACCGAGATCAGCTAACACGATTCCGCGGTTATACCACGCTTCTGCGTCGTCTGGGTCGATGGCAAGCGCCATGTCATACGAGGCAACCGCTTTTTTATATTTACCGAGATCAGCGAGCGCGATTCCGCGGTGACACCACGCATTGCTGTATTTTGGGTCGATGGCAATAGCCTTATCATACGACTCAACTGCATCTGCATACTTTTCGAGTTCGCCAAGCGCGACTCCGCGATTGTACCACGCTTCAGCGAAATCTCCCTTAATGGCTAGTGTTTTGTCATACGAAGCGACCGCTTCAGTATATTTTTCGAGTTCGCCAAGCGCGATTCCACGATTGTACCACGTCATTGCGTCATCCGGGTCGATAGCCAGTGCCTTGTCATACGATGCAACTGCTTCTGAATACCGATCAAGTGTGGCAAAACTGATCCCTTCATCGTAATATTGCAATGCCCGGTCTTCCATGATGTACCCTCTACTATTCAGATTATCACTGTTGTGATTCAGACTTGTACTGAAACAACGTATCGATGATTATTGTTATGAACACGGTAGTTTTTGTAACTATTCAACCCGATATGGCAGAGCTGACTTGTCCCGTTCAACGTTTGTAAAACGCATCCCCAAAAAATCACCTGAACAATTTCGTTTGTTTCCCCGAAGACGAAGGAGGGGAACTAACTTTTTGGATTAACCGGTTGATTATTTAAAAAAAATGGCAGGGGATTACTCCCCCGCTGTTCTACTGCTTTTTTGGTTCCTCCATTCCGGAGTGTTCCATATGATCGAGGACCCGGTCCCACATGACGAGAAGTCCGGGGATGATCACGTAGGCGAGCATTCCTGATCCGAGGAATGCGCCGATGATGAGTATCTCGTTGTCAACCATGAAGACCACCTTACGCGAGTCCTGCGACAGTGTCCGCCCAGGTCTCAACCTTCGTGAGGATCGCGTCGTCCGAGTAGGACGTGACGCTGATCCGGTCGCGGGCGAAGTTCACGTAGTAAATCTCGCCGTTCGGGTCGTGGCACCGGAGTGTCGCGGAGTATGAGTCCACATCCGGGTCATGGGTTGCGGTCCCGGTGTGTGCGGTCGCAAGCGGGGCGCTTGCCATGATGACGGCAACGCCGGCGGCAAAACCGATGATGGTGTTGTACTTCTCCACGCTGGTGCCGACGTTCTTTGCGTCGACGTCTTCATACACGAGTCGTGCCGTGTATGTCTCCTTTGTCTTTTCCACTGGGTTGTGGTTGACCCCGGCGGTCATATATGCTACACATTCAAACGGGTTGTCGGTGACGACCGATGCGACGATCGTGTCAAACGATGAAACGTCTGCAATCGGGTTCGCGAGTGTGCGAACCGCTGATTTTACATTCGTGTTCTGTACGAAATCTGCCATATTTTGTTTCCTCCATTTTTGTGTTTTCTTTTTAGTGTCTCGGGGCGCCCTTTGACATATCTATATACGTCGTGTGAGGGGATGCTTCTGGCTGAATGGATTGGCGGAATGGGAAATTACTCATGAGATGCAGTTAGTTTTGCGAAAAGAGAGCGGTGGGGGCGGGGATGAAAATGGTGGTTTTGCGCGGTGTGGGAGCATTCAGCTGTTGGAAAAATGGGGCGAAGTTTGGGCGTAGTGTCAACGGCGGGATAATTTTCCCCAAAAGTGGCGGAATAAAATTCCTCACTCAACATGATAAAAATAT
>JAPKXU010000193.1 GCA_026394655.1 Methanoregula sp.
CACTGTCACAACTTTTGTCAGTGCAATCGGAGGTATCTCCATGATCGTCGCAGGAGTCTCGATCTTCAACATCATGATGATGTCCGTGAACGAGCGGATCAAGGAGATCGGCATCATGCGCAGCATCGGCACCCAGAAAAAGGAGGTGATGAGCATGTTCATCTACGAGGCGGCCATCATCGGGGTCATCGGCAGCATCGTTGGGGGCATTCTGAGTGTTCTTGCCGGGTATGCCATCAGCGCCCTGATGCTGGGAACGACTAAGTATCTCCTCACGGTTGCCAATGCTCTCTCAGTTGCTGAAGGTGTGGGTTTTGGGATCGTGATATGCCTTGCCTGCGGCATTTACCCGGCGTGGCAGGCGGCAAACCTGAATCCCATTGATGCGCTGAGGCACGAGTGAGAAGTGTACTCCCATGAAACTTCTTTCTTTTATCGATCAGGAAAAAGCCTGTCCCACCGGGGACACTCATGGTGTTACTATCCTGACGGGTGATCCGAAAAAAGCAATCATCTCCTTATCAGGGCCGATGATCATCGCCATGCTCCTGATGTCCAGTTATAATGTCGTGAACGCGATCTGGGTTGTAGGTCTTGGCTCTGATGCCTTGGCTGCCATCGGATTCATGTCCCCCATCTTCATGGTTCTCATCGGTCTGGGGAGCGGTATCGGAGCGGGGGCGACATCGGCTATTGCGCGGAGGATTGGGGCAGGCGATCGTAACGGTGCAAGCAACGATGCAGTGCATGCACTACTACTCTCTTTGATCCTGTCAGCGATCATTACCGTGCCGCTTGTTGTCTTTGCAGAACCGATAGCCATCCTTTTTGGTGCCGGTGAAACTGCCGGTCTTGCTGCGGCATATGGGCAGGTTCTTTTCGCCGGTTCATTCTTCATCCTTTTTGTCAACATTGCGTACGGCATCCTCAGGGCGGAAGGTGATGCAAAAAGAACGATGCACGCCATGGTGGCTGCAACTCTTCTGAATATGGTCCTTGATCCTATCCTGATTTACGGACTGGGCCTCGGTATTGCAGGAGCCGCGTGGGGCACGATCATCTCCCTTGCTGCTGTAACTTTTGTACTGCTTTACTGGTTCTTTATTAAAAAGAATATGTACGTATGCTTTTCCCGGCAGGTGTTCACCCCGTGCCGGAGCGTGGTTTTGGACATCCTGAACGTGGGAATCCCAGCCAGTGTTGAGTACGTGCTGATGTCGGTACTGAGTGTAATTCTCAACCTGATCCTCGTTATTGTAGCCAACACTGATGCTGTGGCGGTTTATTCAATTGGATTCAGGGTTGTGTTATATGGGATAGTTCCCATTGTTGCTATCGGCACATCCGTGGTATCGGTTGTCGGTGCGGCATATGGGGCCCGGCATTATGAGAAGATCCGGGTTGCCCACACGTTCTCGATACTCCTCGGGATTGTTCTTGCTCTCTGCGTCAGTCTCCTGACCTGGGTGTTTGCGTATCCAATTGCCTCCATCTTCTCTTATTCACAGGAAAGCGCCCACCTCTATCCGACCATTGCCGCATTTATCGGTGTCATGTGCCTGTTTTATCCCTTTGTACCGCTGGGTCTCCTGTCGTCTTCCGTATTTCAGGGAGTCGGTAAAGGACCGACCTCCCTTTTTCTCACGTTCATGAGGAGCCTTGCATTTGCCGCTGTCTTTGCGTACATGCTCGCAATCCCTCTGGGTATGGGAGAACAGGGTGTCTGGTGGGGGATAGTTGCCGGGGAAATACTCGGCGGTTTGCTGGCATTCACTTGGGCGCGTGTATATCTTTCACGACTGGACAGACGGAGCGGTGAAGAGCCGACCATACAGAAATGTGTGAATGAACTATGACACCCTTAACGGTTTACAGGAATTTATGGAGAACTTAAAAAATGCCTCACAAAGATCCGTGGTTTCTCATTACATCTGAAGAGATTGCCCAGATACGTACACAGCTCAATATTCTTGAAGGGGAGTTACCGGAAAAATCCCGTCATCGTATTGATACGATTGTCAGAGTTACCAATACGGTTGAACAGCGTCTGCAATGACTGAGCACGGGGGATAAAACAGTAATCAACTCGATAACAGATGTTTACCCGGGGAGTAAAATGGAGGATGATGCGTATGAACCATAACTGATGATGATACCAGAAAAGAGTTCAGGAACGTCAAACCCGGTAACAATCGCCGAAAAAAATGGACAATCACACGTGGATGTGGTGTAATGGCATGCCAGATAACGGATGTGCAGGAATATCATATGCAGAGGGATGCCGGCAAGATAACTTGCAAAAACCCGATGGCTGCCTTTTCCCTCTCCGTGTCACCCGTTGGATCCCATCTCCCCATGGGCACAAGCCCGGATTAACACCATTGTCTTATGATCGGCGTGAAGTACCCTCTCCCGGGTAAAACCGTCACCGGGGACGAAATTCCTGAACTTACGGTTTTTATCGCCCGTAATGGATAATGATCGGCTTTTCTCTCTCAACTGAGAAGAGACGCGGACGCGGATACAATTTTCCCGTAATTATCATCCCGGCTTCGTCCCCCAGACAAGAAACCCGGTATATCCCGAAGAGAACGTCCCCTCTTCTGCCCTACGGTAAAATTCCGCCCAGACAGCAGCTTTTTTTACGGAACTCAGTACTCCGGCTTGTTCTGCCCGGTCGAGCAGAATGGAGAGATCAAAGACCTGCCCGGCAACAGAAAGGTCATTCAGCGTAAGAGTTCGGGGCTCTGTATGGATCTTCACAATCCCACAATTCTCAAAAATTCCGGGAAGTTCGTGTCCGATCCGCCCCGATGCAAAACTATCGCGCCAGAACCGGGCAATACGGTCTGCGGTGTCTTGATCGTCAAGGCTGATCGAAAATGTGTCCCAGTCGTTATCGAAAGCGACAAGGATTCCTCCCGGCTGTATGACCCGGACAAGTTCACGGATTCCCTTTTGGGGTTCGCGGAGATGCTGCAACACCCGGTCGATCCGGCAGGCATCGAATGTGCCATCCTTGCAGGGAATTCGCGTAATATCCCCCCTGACCAGCGAACACCGTTCTTGAATGCTGCTTGTCCGTTCTGCTGCAAGCGCAAGGAGCGATTGGCTGGCATCCAGCCCGGCAAGCTGGCTGTGTGTAGACAGATTGGCAGCAAGAGAGAGCAGATCGGTTCCTGCACCGCACCCGGCATCCAAAACCATCACAGGATCGGTTGCAGCAATAATCCGGAAAGTCTCCTCTTTAATCTCGTGAAAGAACGGAATACCGGCGATCAGGTCAAGGCACCGGTGGCAGGAGTTGGTATCCCCTGATTTGTCAACATCCCGGAAACCAGTTGCGAGGGACTGGCGGACTTGTTCGGGTTGTATTCCGGCAGGTACGCTGGAGAAACGGGGGTCAAGCATAAAAAAAGTTAAATCTTGATCTGTGCCAGCGCTTCGTATGCCATCTTCTTAAAGACTGCGGGATCGAGCGTGGGGTACTGCTCCTTTGCTGTTGTCACGTCTTTAGTTTCACCTTTTGCCAACGCATCGACCCGGTCAAGGGTTCGTGCGGCGGTATCAAGTACCCAGAGATCCCGGGTCTCCCGGTCCACAACATTTATTGATTCGATCCGTACGGACACGAGCGGGGAACTGGCAGGATCTTTCTGGTATATATTGGGTTTTCCGACAACTGCGACAAATGCCGGTGTCTCGATCTTTGCGATCTGCTGCATCGACTCCGGCTGGTAACTCCCTGCCATCACAAAGAATGTTCCTGTCGGGTCAACCACGCGCCCGCGGTAGAAGAGGTTCTGGTCACCCTGCCGCTGCTTCTCGGTCAGCGTGCCAATGAGAAAGATCCGGTTAGAGCGCTCTCCGGTAGGAAGGAGGACAAAAGTCGGGCTCTTCTCGTCATCTCCCTCCTTGAACTGGTACCGGCACTCGCGCAGCTCTGCCGCAAAAACCCGCCGGGCTGGTTCGCGCTCGAACGATGTATCCTTCTTTCCCACGTCCCGTGCATTCACGCTCATGATGCACCTCCTGCACGGTTCAGGAGCGTTGCATGCTCACCGCTGTCAAACGTGAGCCTCTCGCACGAGTTGACGAGCAAGCGGTTCTCGATCTCCCTTCCACGGCAGAGAACATATCTCCCGAGGAGTATGTCACGCATCCGCAGGAACACCTCGTCCATGCCGAGCGGGTTGTTCTCCGCGATCTCTTTTGCCTGGTCGAGCGTCATACCCGTGAGCGTCTCGACCACTTCACGCTGGAGGAGGAGGTTGTGCGTCTTCTCCCCGTCATCCAGCCAACCTTTGATACGAAGATCGTAGACAAAATTCGGCTGTATCTCGTGGATCGGGCAATAGTTCTGGCGTGAGAGGGCACGGTTGCAGCCCTCCACCGGACAGCGTTTGATGATGCCGGAGCCGGGTGCAATATGCACAATAGCCCCGCGAATCGCAGCCTCTCCGCCGCTTATCGTGGGGATATCGCCCTCTTCCTGCATGATCTTTGCAGTTGTCAGGTTTAAGGAGAGCCTGCCGTTATACTCATCCACTAGAGCGTAGAATACCGAATAGACCGAGCCAACTTCGAGTCGTTCTTTACCTGCTTCCTTCCAGATGACAAACTTGATCGTGCCGGTCTCATCCCCCAATAATCCGGACTGGAGCATCCGATCGTGTGTAGGCTCCCATTCCTGTACCACTTTTGCACGGACGCTGCCGACACCGGTGTGGAGGTCAGTTATCTGTACAGGTACTGGGATGAGTGGGTCAGTCGTCCCGAGTTCTTTAATCGTGGTACCCGAGTGTACCTTGATCCCGGGTATTCCCTTATAATCGTCAACAACAGCAGACTCGATCCGGTACCATGAACCTTCGGTCATTGCCGGTGCATTCGATTTCGCCCAGACAATGAACCGGATCGCCCCGGATTCGTCCGCGACAATTCCACTCTGGGCAATTGTCGGAGAGGTGGGGGTGGACAGCGAGACGACTTTACCCTCAAGAGTTACCCAGTCGCCCGGCATCGCGTCAGCGATCTTCTTCTGTTCGGTAGCGCTGCCGGGACCACTGCCGCTGCTTGTGCCAAGTGCGGGAATGTTGAACTCTTTTGCAAGTTCGTTTGTCACGCTGCGTTCGGCTTCACTGGGTAAAACGCCGAACTCGTCAACGAGCCTGCGCAGTTTGCCTTCGATCTTCTTCGAATCGACCGTCTGGTTTTTCTGAGAAAACTTTCGGGAGATTCTTTCAGCAATTTCGGAATAATCCATTCATACATCTCCATTATAGTATCCGATCTCATCCTGCGTATATATTGCGCAGTGCGCGGTGTGAAAGTGAACGATCCCGGATAGTGAAGTTTATTTCACGGGAGATAGAGTAACTGAGCTATGGTTGAATTAACAGCTGACAGTACCATTTATGACCTTCTCCAGGCAAAGCCCCAGGCAACTGAAGCGCTCTTCAAATTCGGCATGGGATGCGTCGGGTGTGCCATCGCCCGCGGCGAAACGATCCGTGAAGCCGCCGAGGCACATGGTATCCCGCTGCCCGAGCTCTTAAAGGCGCTCGATATCAAAGAGTAATTCATTCTCCCTTTTTTGCCCCGGCTGTGCACGTACGTACGGGTATTGCTGCACGAATAAACGATCCAGAGAATTAAAAAGCCGATAGCCGATCGGCTCCATGATGCCTTAACCGGTATCCTATCAGGGTTTGGCAGGGCAAGCTACCGGTTCTGCTTCTTTGTCAGCTGCACCAGTTCTTTGAGCGAAGATTCCGGATATTTGTTCAGGTACTCTGCCCCTGCGGGCTCGTGGAGGAGCGTGCAGCTGGCGCAGTTCCATACCCTGCCACCGTTCGAACTGTTCGTCCACTGCCCGAGTCTCTCGTTGTGACAGGGATAGAACGGGCAGTAGCAGAAGTCACACCGCTGCCCGGCAAAATGGCAGGGATAGTACTGGCAGTCTTTTTGTGTCCATTCCACCCAGTGCTCCCCCTTGAAGCGGCTGTAGATAAAAAATCCCGGCTCGCTCCGGTTCCCCCCGGCATAAGAGTGCCGGAGTGCTTCTGGCACACCCTTTTTTACCGCCGCCTCTACCCGTCTTCCTGCTTCCGTGTTTCGTCCCGCGTTCCGGTGTGTCACTGCTCCTTCGCACGCGACGATTACGGCACCAGTGGGAGAGCCGGATGTGTATCCTGCTTCCCGCAGGGCGTCAGCTTTTGCCTCACTTGCCACCACGATCAGTTCGTGGAGGGCAGAGTCATCCATGCCCTCACTGCTGCATATTACGATGTTGATCGTGCCTGTTGCACTTGCAGGCTTATCGTTAATACCCGCCGAAATAAAGACCGTCACAAAATCATACTGGAGCACACAGAGGTTTTGTACCGGCACCTCGGTTAAAAGCCCGAAATACGCATTACCAATACCGGCTCCCGCGGCAACAAGTGCGAGTTCCCGTTGTGGGCCGGGAGGGACAAAGGCAGCCGGCACCGTGTGCAGGAGGAGCGTGGTGACATTGCGGGTACTGTCGGATGCACCAGTGCTTGCAGCGCGGAACGCTCCGCGGACAAAAAGGGTTGAAGAATCGAGGTAATATCTCATGCGACTGAATATCGCCTGCGGTCTTTGAGTTCCTGCTGTTTTCCGGCGTTCCAGCCGGAGACGTCCTGCAGGTAGCCGGTCACCCTGCTGATCTGGACGACATCGTGGGAGCCGCATTCTGGACAGACGGGTTTGCCGCAGAGGGGGCAGTATTCGATCCCCGAGATCATCTCGTGGGTGCAGTGGCAGGAATCAAGGGGACACATGATCTCAAGGTGCGTCTCCCCGCAGTTTGGACACGGATCCTCGTTCACGATGAGGTGGCAGGTAAAGCACTTGTATTGGCGCTCGCTTTGCGGAATATCATAGAGGCGCTTGTATTTTTCTGCCATTTTCTTTTGATCCGGGCTCCAATCCATACTATAACATCGCACAGGTCATTAATAAATTTTTAGACCGTTCACAGCATTCTTTATCGCGTTTGCGGTACGCACGGGCGTTCACACATAAATCCGGTTTCAAATTGCAGGTAATTCCTGTTTCCTGCCTCGAAAAGACCTGAATTTACCGAGGCACCAAAAACGAGGATCCTGTACCCGTGTGAGGGATTGAAATGCCTCCCGGCTCATCCACACCCGGTCCGGGCTTCACCTAAACTCAGACGTGCCTGAGGTGAGCATATCTTTGTGCCGCGGCAGCCGGGTCAGCTGCTTCGTAGATGGATCGTCCTACAATGATCCCGTCCACGAGCGAGGCAACTGCGGCAGCATCCCCACCCTGTACCCCGATACCTGGTGAGAGGATCTTCTTTTTACCGACAACGCCCCGCAGGACTTTCACGCGATCAGGACGGGTGGCGGGAGCGATGATCCCATCCGCACCGGCGATCATCGCATCAGCAGCGATCTGTTCTGCAACCCCGCCGGAGAAGAACGCCTTCCCCCCGGGGTGGCTCATCTCCGCTACGACATAACATTCACCGCGATGGGCATGAGCCGACGTAATGCAGGCTTTCATCGAGTCTGTGCCGGTAAAACCATGGCAGATGACAGCAGAGAACCCTGAACGAAAAACCTGTTCGCAGATGAGCGTGTTTGTGTTCGGGATATCGGCAACCTTGAAGTCTGCGATGAGCGGGAGGCGTGTTGTGGCAAGTTCCTGCGCGATGGATAACCCGCACGAGAGGACAAGCGGGTAGCCGATCTTGATCGCATCGATGTGGGGGGCGCAGGCGTTGGCAATCGCGAGCGCTTTTTTCTTTTCTGTTACGTCCAGTGCGAGGATCAGTTCAGTCATGGTGCATCCGCTCCATCACCGCGGCGACAAGCACCGGGAGCGTGATGGTGGCATCGCCGTATACCGTCACTGCCTGCGCCTCTTCCGTGATCTTGCCCCACGAACGGGCTTCATCGAGCGTTGCCCCGGATAATCCGCCGAGGTCCGGGCGGTCACCGGTCAGCTGCACCGCGTAGTTGAAGCCGTTTGGGGTCATGAGCATGCTCTGGAGGATGAAGTTCTTCGGCACACCGCCGCCAACGAGCATCGCCCCAGCTTTCTTTGCGGTAAAACAGCAGTCCATTAATGCCGGCATATCGGCAAATGCGCTCACGGTCACCGCGTTTGTCTGGGAGAAGAGCCAGTACTGGAGCCCGACCATCGAGTCCTGCACTGCGGGGCAGTAAACCGGGATCCCATTTTTTGCAGCAGTGTGGAGGATACCAGATTTCAGGTTAGAACCGATGTGCCGGAGGAGCCCGGAGATAGAGATCGTGCTCTTTGGTTCGAGTTTGCCATAGACGTCCTGCATGAACTCCTCGAAATGTACGAATGCCTCGTTCGGGAGATAGACATCGTAGATCCGGTTGATCTCGTCGTGCCGGAGCTCGACATCGTTGCAGAACGCGGTGCCGTGGAAGTGCCGGCAGCCGATCGCTTCGATGATATCGTGGGTAAGGTTGGCACCGGTTGAGACGAGAATGTCGATATGCCGGTCCCTGATGAGGTCAGAGACGATCCCGCCCATGCCGGCTGGCACCATTGCACCTGCAAGCCCGAAGAACTTTGTCGTCTCTGTATTGCGGAGCATCTGCTCGTAGATTTCAACCGCCCGGTGCAATGATCCACCATTATACGCGCCGGCTCTTCCCATTGCGCTGACCAGTTCGTTAACGGTCATGCCCGGTCTGATATGTATCTGGGTGACCGGCTCATCGCATAGTTTTGCCATACGTCCTCTTCCTTCATCCTTCTGTTGTTAGGATATTGTTGTTAGGATATTGGTGTTTTGGGCTGATAACTGTGTTTTACATTGGGGTTTGATTACACGTATCCGGATACCGGCACTTCTTAAGTTTTCTCGTCCTAAAACCCTGATGCACAAGAAAATATCTGCTGTTCCATGGGATCTGTTCAACCATGCACGATGATTCGTAAAAATTTTACAAAAACTTAACTACGTTTGATACTCTTATCATCAAGAGGAGCGAATTGCACATTGATACGGTGACACGGATGTCTGAGAACGCAACTCTTTCAAAAACCCCAAACAACACGCCCCTGACACAGGTTATCAGGGACGAACTATCATCTGTCCAGAAAAGCCGTGTTGAGCTGATGACCCCCAGGGGACCACGGGGGATTCAGCTAATCGTCCTCTTCGTCTGTGTTCTCACAAACATTGCCTTCTTTTTCGCCAGATCCGATTACATCGCCCTCTTTATCGCAGCCAGCTTCTACCTCAACATGTTTTATTTTATCACCCTCTTGATCCCGACAAATTTCAAAACATCCAAACTCCCATCAGCGTATATCTCCCGCTTCCGCGTATGGCTCCAGGAGATCGGCGTAAAATCCGGCACTACACAGATTACCCGGTTATTCACGAACGCGCTCTTCATCAACAGCCGGACACTGTCGCTGGGGCTTGGGCTTATCTTTTCTATTGACATTGTGTTTGCTATCATCCACCATCATCGGGGTCTTCCACTGAATACCACGATCATTGTCATCACCCAGTGCGCCATTATCGTCATCTTCTACCTGCTTGTCTGGATGATGGAGCCCTTCTCCACATCATATGTAAAAAAAGTGGAAAAGGTAAAACGCAGTCTTCACCAACAGAAAATGCCGACCGGGATAATTACCGGAATCTTTATTTTCGGTTTTTTGCTTGCCATATTCCTGTTTCTGACCACCATGATTTACCTGCCGGGGGTAACGCTGGGCGCCATTATCGACCAGTCACAGCTGGATGAACTGGGGCACCTCTTTAGTCTTCTCGCCATTCTTGCGATCAGCCAGTACTTCATCGTCCGGTATATCCACGGGATTACCAGCCGGGTGATGGCGGAACGGCTCTTTGACTTCAAGGAGAATTCACTCAGTGACCTCCTTCCTGATCAGAATCCGGATAGCTCCCGTAATTCAAACTCTGTTGAGAATCCACTTGAGACGAGTGCGCTGCTGCTCGAATCCAAGATCTACATCATACGGCGGAATTCGCTTAAGGGGGCATTTCCCGTATTTGTCGTAGACCTTGACTTCTCTGTAATACTGGACAACACGACCCTGACGGCAATCAAGGGGTATATCGTTGAAAGAAAAGAATGATGGTCCCCCCGTCCTTTTCCCGGAGAAATATTCTCTGCAAACTTTTTTTAGTTCTCATCACAGAATGCCAAAAATCCATACCATTTAATAATCAAAAATTAAAAGCACCGCATGGAAAACTGTTGTTCCTGTGGAGCCTCAAAAGCTCAATTGATTGGAATTGTCGGGGCAGTCCTTCTCATTCTTGGATGCTTTGCGCCGTTATTTTCCGTTACCGCCCTAGGAAAAACCCTGTCGGTCACGTTTTTTACGATTGGATTTGATATTTACGGGGGGGCGTTAGTCCTTACTGCATTGGTCATCATCGGGCTCCTTCTGGTAAAAAAGATCCAGGAAGCCCAGGGCGCCGGAATAGCAGTCTTCATCACGATCCTTGTTTTTTTCGCTGATGCAGTAGCCGCGTATAACGGGATCCGGGACATGGGGATTATTGGATCATTTGCAGCAGGTTTTTTCAGCTTTGGTTATGGGTGGGTCATTCTTTTTGCCGGTGCCATCATTCTGGTTGCTGCGCCGTATGTTGATCATTTATGCATGGTCAAGTCATAACCGACTGATTAAAAAAAAGCAAATTTTTTCCGGCGATCACGGGAGATCCCGGACTCTTCTCTCACTAATTTTCTCTTACCAGTTCTTTTGAACCGGTATCTTCAGTGGCAGGTAAGATAAAAAAGTGTGGGGCTTGTACCCTGACCGCGAGGACAGGATAGGGTGTATCAGATGGTGATGACAGCCTCTCCTTTTCGCATGAGGAGCCCGGTGATGATGCTGATGATCCCGAAAATCACGCAGAAGATGCCGACGAGCAGGATCAGGATGACAGATCCCACCGTCGGGAGTGGCGCAAAGCCAATCAGGATCCCGAACAACACCGCGAAAAAACCGCTGATACCCAGAAGGACACGAAATGGCAACTCCTTTAACGAGAATGCCATGACCAGTTCCGCGATACCGGTGACAATCGCCCAAGCGGCAATCAGGATGGTCAGGGCAAAGAACATCGCAAACGGCGAGATGAATGCGAGGAGCGCAATGATAATACCGAGGATCGAAAGGATGAACACACCCCAATGCACCTTGCCGGACTCGCTGATGGCAAGTCCCCCGGTGACAAGCGAGATGATCAATATGAATATCCCGATGATATAGGCAAAGACTGCCTGCATTCCAACCGGGAGCGTGAAACAGAGGATCCCGATGATCAACGCAAAGATACCACGGGCTAAAAGCCCGCCTTTCGTGAGAATTTCGGGTTCCATAAATGATCATGTGCGATCAAAGGGGGGATGATATTTATTCATCTCTTCTGTTATCCCTGTGAAAAGCGGGGGGGTGGTTCATCAGGTTCCCCAGTTCGGATCTTCCAAAAAAACGCGATTACACCGGGCGCACACTGATTTCCATCCCGGAGATTTTCTCGTACACCTTCGCGGTCTCTGCCTGCGTCCACCGGTCGAAGACCAGCGACTGGAACGGTTGCCAGATCGTCACCCAGCAGAAGATAATGAGTACGTTTTCTATGACCTCATTAATGGGGTTCCCTTTGAACTGGGAACAGATGGCAATACCGATAAATGAGGGGATACACACTGCGATTGTCAGCCGGAACTCCCGCAGACCAACCCGCCCGGTCAACTTCATTTCCCGCCGGAATTCGAGGGCGCGTATCCGGAAATGGGACCTGATCGCTGAAATGATCGCAGTCTCCCGTTCCGGAGTCAGATCAGATGCCGGGAGCAGGATTTCAATGTGGTCGCACAGCTCCGCATGACCTCCTTTCGGGACTGCCAGCACCTCATGGAAGATCTGGCTCTCGGCACGGTCGGACAACTCCCGATTGTTTTCGGGCATCGGGTCGTCCGGGTCATAGAAATGTGCAATCGTCCGGAACGGTACAGAAGCACAGCTTGTTTTCCGGTTTTTATTGGTAGTCATGGTAACACTCCCCGTTATTTCGTGCCCTCATCGCTTCAGCCAGCCGAGATTGAAGTACACCCACGCTGTCATGATCATGACAAGCCCGACGACCGTGACCATCTGTAACAGGGTTGCCGCCCAGGGATTGCCGATCATGTTCATACCAAGGAGCCCGCCGACGATTGCCGGGACCATCGTGAGTGCGGTTAAAACTGCGAGGATCTTCATGACCCGGTTCATCGAAAACGAGGTCGTGTTTAAGTAGAAATCCACCATCCATGCGAAGGAGTCCGAGACATGCTGGGCGTTATCCGACATGAGGGAGCACCTGTCGACCAGGGACCGGAGCCTGCCTTCTTCTGCCGTGTCCTTTCCCAAGGTGTCCTCCATGTGGTCGCAGACCTCTTCAAGAGCGCTTTTTGCGTGGAGGATCCCGGAGATGATCCGGCTCTGGGCTTTCTGGTCCGTATACATCATCGCAAGGAAGTTTGACGGGAGCAGGTTCATCGGCAGGGCTTCAAGATGAACGAGCTGCTCTTCTGCCGCGAGGTTCAGGTCCTCGATTGTGTTCAGTTCATCCCGCACGATCAGGTAGAGGATGTTTGGACCTGAGAGCGTGATCCCTTCAGCGGCTCCTGCATCGATCACCCGGTCCAAAA
>JAPKXU010000287.1 GCA_026394655.1 Methanoregula sp.
TTTACGATATAGCCGTACGGTTCTGTGAGCTGGGCCTGCTTCAGGTGCAGGTCATCGGTATACGCGGTGAGGTACACGATCGGAATATCGGCGATTGCCCGGATCTTCTCTGCGGCGATAATCCCGTTCATTTTGTTTACCGGAAAAGGCAGGGAAGAGGTGGTCATCCAGGCACTCAATGCGGGGGCTGACGGCTATCTCCAGAAAGGCGGCGAATCCGGCGCACAGTTTGCCGAACTCTCGCACAAGATCAAGCAGGCTACCACGAGAAAAATGGCGGAGGATTCGCTCCGGGAGAGCGAGGAGCGGTACCGCACTGTTTTTGAGAATACCGGCACCGCGATGGTTATTGTGGAAGAGAGCAACATTATCAGCCTCGCCAATAAGGAGTTCGCACAACTCACCGGTTTTTCCAAAGACGATATCGAGGGAAAGAAGAGCTGGACTGAATTTGTGGTGAAAGAGGACCTGGAACGGATGCTCGCCCAGCACCGGCTGCGCAGGCAGAACCAGGAGAAGGCACTCACCCACTATGAGTTCCGGGCTGTCACAAAATCCGGTGATATCCGCACCATCTGTCTTTCCATCGATATGATCCCGGGCACAACAAAGAGCGTTGCATCCTGATGGACATCACCGAGCGCAAACGGGCGGAAGAAGCACTGCGGGAGAGTGAGGAGACCTTTAAAGCACTAGCCGAGAACGCCAATGATGGGATCCTCGTAGCCGTGGCCGAGGGAACCCATACTTACGCTAACAGACGGGCAGGTGAAATTACAGGTTACAGTGTTGCCGAATTGCTAAAAACTAGCATTAAGGAGTTGGCGACACCCAACGAAATAAAGAAACTTATAGAACGGTTAAGAAAAAGACTTTCGGGAGAGGATGTTCCGCACCAGTATGAAACCTTAATCCTCCGCAAAGACGGGAAAAACGTACCAATAGAGATTACCGCTGCAAAGACAGTCTGGCACGGGCAACCCGCCGATCTGGTCATCTTCCACGACATAACCGAGCGCAAACGGGCAGAGGAGGCGCTGCGGGACAGTGAGGAAAACTTTCGGTCAATATTTGAAAATAACTCAGCAGCAATGGCCATAATTGAACCGGATACAACGATATCAATGGTAAATGAAGAATATTGTAATTTGAGTGGTTACACTAAGCAAGAAGTTATTGGAATGAGTTGGACAAAACAAATACCACCCGAAGACCTTGAACGATTAAAAGAATTTAACCGCAAGAGACTGATAAACCCAAATGATGCCCCTGACAGATATGAATTTGCGTTCTATAAAAAAAATGGTGAAATAAAACATGCACTGATGTCTATCGTCATGATTCAAAACAAAAAAATGATAGCGTCCTTTATTGACATCACCGAACGCAAGCGGGCGGAGGAAGCACTGCGGGAGAGCGAGTCATTCAACCGGGGTCTTGTGGAAAACCTGCCCGATTACATCGCGATATACGGACCTGCCGGGAATATTCTTCACGTGAACCCTGCCTCGGCGACGGTACTAGGGTATAGTGAAGAGAAGTTGGTTGGCACGCCAGTGCTCTCCTATGTCGCAGAAGAATACCGTGATGAAGTGGTCTCCAGGATAACTGATCGCCGGGAAGGAGGCGAGGTCCCGCCCTATGAAATCGATCTCCTTACACATGGCGGGCTTCGGAGGTCGGTTATCGTAAAAGGCACCCAGATCCAGTATCGCGACACTCCTGCTACGCTCCTGGTTCTCACTGACATCACCGAACGCAAGCGGGTGGAAGAAGAGTTAATCGCCTCACAATCTCTGCTGAACACAACCCTTGATTCCATTCCTGATATCATTGGAATACAAAATATCGACCACACGATAGTCCGGTATAATCGCGCCGGGTATGAATTTTTACACCTGACTCCGGAAGAGGTTCACGGGCGCAAATGCTACGAACTTATCGGGCGAACCATTCCCTGCGAAAAATGTGCAACCGAAAAGGCGTTAAAGACGAAGAGGATGGAACAGATAGAGAAGTACCTGCCTGAATACGGTATTCATCTGGACTGCCGCTCCAGTCCTGTTTTGGATAAAGACGGCGAGATTGTTTTTATTGTTGAGCAGTTGCGTGACATCACCGACCGAAAGCGGGCTGAGGAAGCGCTGCGGCAGGCAAACAAGCAATTAAACCTCCTCTCTGAAATCACCCGGCACGACATCCTCAACCAGTTGCTCGTGCTCAGGGGGTATCTCGAGCTATCGCATGATGTTATTGACAACCCGGAAGCCCTCAGAGAGTTCATCAAAAAAGAACAGCACGCCGCGAATACTATCGACGAGCAGATCACGTTCACCCGCGATTACCAGAATCTGGGTGTTGCGGCTCCCGCATGGCAGAACGTGAACGAATGCATCAGAAACGCGATGGTAGCACTTCCCTTGCGGGCAGTCCACATCGAGGC
>JAPKXU010000168.1 GCA_026394655.1 Methanoregula sp.
CGCTATCCAGATCACAACGAAAAAAGAGGTGACCCGCGATCGGGTAATCGAACTCATCAAAAAACACCCGCGTCTGGGGCTCGTGAAGAAGAGTGCAGCGATAAAGAGCACGGCGGAACTCAAGGAGTTCGCCATGGATCTCGGCAGGCAGCGGGCTGACCTGTACGAGAACTGTATTTTCGAGGAATCCATCTATGCAAACAAGTTCGAACTCTGCTTCTTCCAGGCAATCCACCAGGAGGCGGACGTTGTCGTGGAGAACGTCGATGCAATCCGGGCGATGACCGGGCTCGAAAAGGATGCAGCAAAATCAGTAAAGATGACAAACGACGCGCTCGGGTTCTCCCCCATCCAGAATAACCATTAACACCGATCATCACCTATTATTTTTAATGGACGCGCACGATCTGGTCATTCGGAATACTGTAGAGATTGTCACTCCTGACGAACTCAACTCCCTTCTCCTCCAGCCCAAAAAAAAAGTGTATGCCGGGTACGAACCGAGCGGGGAGATCCATCTCGGGCACTTAGTCACGATCAACAAGCTCGTCGATCTCCAAAACGCCGGTTTTGACGTGATCGTGCTCCTGGCTGACCTGCATGCTTTTTTAAACCGGAAAGGGACGATGGAGCGAGTGGGCGAACTTGCCGCATACAACCAGCGCTGTTTTGAGGGGCTCGGCTTGAAGAATGTCAAATACGTGCTCGGCTCAGACCTCCAGCTCAGCCGGGACTACGAACTGCTCGTGCTCCAACTTTCGCAGCAGATCACGCTCGCCCGTGCGACGCGGAGCATGGACGAGGTGGGCAGGCAGATGGATCACCCCACCGTCTCGCAGATGGTCTACCCGATCATGCAAATGGCAGATATCGCCATGCTCGGTGTCGATGCGGCGGTAGGTGGGATCGACCAGCGGAAGATCCACATGCTCGCCCGGGAGCACCTCGTCAACTTCGGGTACAAGGCGCCGGTCTGTATTCACACACCAATCTTAAACGGGCTGGATGGCAAGAAGATGTCGTCATCGCAGGGCAATTACATCTCGGTCGCCGATAGCGAAGAGGAGATACGGAAGAAGTGTCAGAAGGCGTTCTGCCCTCCCGAGATCCCGGAAAACCCCATACTCCAGATCTTCCAGTACCACATCTTCCCCCGGATCCCCGAGATCATAATCAAACGACCGGAAAAGTTTGGTGGAGATCGCACCTTCGCGAGCTATGCAGAGCTTGAGGCAGCGTATGGTGCAAACGAGATCCACCCCCTCGATCTCAAGCGAGCCTGTGGGGACGGGCTTATTGAGATCCTCGCCCCGGTGCGCGAGTATATACGCTGATCCGGTACACTACTGGATAATTTCCGGGGAGTAATGTGAGCCAGGAGCAAGCTGAGGAGGAGTTCGATGCACGTCTCGCGGAGATGGGCATCCGCATCTAGTATGCGAACCTCTTCAAGTTTAAAGATAATGTCTTTGACGAGGTGTCGCTCCTTGCTCTCTTTAAGCTCGTCCATAAGAAGTGGTTTTCAGTTATCGGCGGTTCTATTAGTACCGGAAAAGAAGCCAATGTGTTTTATGGCGAACGGGATGATGCCCCCCTTGCCATCAAGATCTACCGGATCCAGTCTGCAAATTTTACCACGATGAGCTCGTATATCACCGGGGATCGAAGGTTCACCCATGTGAAAAAGTCCAGAAAAGATCTCATCTTTGCTTGGACACGAAAGGAATTCTCCAACCTGGTTCGGGCACGGGACGCGGGCATTAGTGTTCCTGAACCGCTTGTCTGGGACCGAAACATCCTGATCATGTCATTTCTCGGGGAGGGGGAGTGCCCGTTCCCCCAGATCCGTAACGTGACCCTTGTTGACCCGGTACGCGAGTATGAGACCATCATCAATGCAATTGATACACTCTATAAAAAGGCAGAACTGGTGCATGGTGACTTGAGCGAGTTCAATATATTGTACGGAGACAAACCATACCTCATTGATATGGGACAATCGGTCACCCGCGATCACCCCCGCGCCCTCCAGTTCCTGATGCGGGACATCCGTAACATCAATAGGTTCTTTCAGAAGAAATGCGATGTAAAGACTGAGTATGAAATCTTCAATGAGGTGACCGGTCTGAATGTTGCAGAACCATGAACTTCAAGCGATCGTGTAATGTTTATGTGATTTGGTTACTTGACGTGATTGCGTGGTGTGATGATTAGCATGGGTCTAAGTGATATCGCGGTGAAAAACAGCCGGAGATGAACAGGATTTTACCTTAAAAAAGGAAGGTGCAGGAAAAATGATACAGGAAGTTAAGATCGCAACGAGCCGTGTGGGAGTACTGATCGGAAAAGGCGGTACTACGAAAAAAGAGCTCGAGACAAAGACCCACACAACAATCACCGTCGACAGCAAGGAAGGTCTGGTGAAGGTTGAGGGATCGGATGAACATACCATTCCTCTCCTGCGTGCAGTGGAGATCATCAATGCAATCAACTGCGGGTTCTCTCCCGAACGCGCATTTGAGATGATCGAGGATGAGGACCTGCTCCTCGATGTGATCGATCTTTACCGCAATGCCGATACCCCGCAGAAACTTGACCGCCTGCGCGGGCGGATTATCGGGAAGGACGGGCGTGCCCGCGAGCAGATCGAAAATATGACGGAGGTGGATCTCTCGGTCTTTGGTCACACGGTCGCGCTGATCGGGTATCCTGAGCAGATGAAGACTGCCCGTGCAGCGATTGATATGCTGATCGAAGGCGTTCCCCACGAGAATGTTTTTGCCTTTTTGGACCGGAAGAAAAAAGAGGCAAAGCAGGATATGCTTAGTTATTATTACTGAATGTTCTTGATCGTTTGAAACCAGAAGCACTTCACCGGGTAAGCCTGATAAATATCAGAACTTTTTTTTCAGATATAGGAAGAACGGGGAGATACGCAGGATTGCATGAAACAGAGTCCAGATCCCCATAAGGTAATGGGTTCACCAGTATCGAGAGTGGAACCCTCCCCTGAAGGTCCAAAATCTTCCAAACCGGGGCGTTCACCGGGAGGTACCGGTACATCGTTTTTGGAGACGAGTCCCATGCAGGTATCGGATCTTCCCCTTCCCGCGAACCTGAAGCAGCGGTACCTCGACTCGGGCATCACTGAACTCTACCCACCGCAGGCAACCTGCGTAGACAAGGGAATCTTTGACAACAAGAACCTGCTCGTTGCGATCCCCACTGCAAGCGGGAAGACGCTCGTCGCCGAGATGGCAATGCACCAGCATATCGCACGGAAGGGCAAGTGCTTGTATATCGTCCCTTTACGAGCACTTGCGAGCGAGAAGTTCGAGGAGTTCAACAATAAAGGTGTGCAGGTAGGGATATCCACCGGTGACCTAGACCGGCGGGACGATCATCTCGGCAGGAATGATATCATCGTTGCAACGAGCGAGAAGGTGGACTCGCTGTTGCGAAACGGGGCACGGTGGATCCCGGAGATCACGCTCCTTGTGGTCGATGAGGTACACCTTGTCGATTCCCCGGATCGCGGTCCAACGCTTGAGATGGTGATCGCAAAGATGCGTTGCCGGAACCCGTTAATGCAGGTCATCGGGCTCTCTGCGACGATTGGCAACCCGAATATCCTTGCCGGGTGGCTTGATGCGGAGCTTGTGACGAGCAACTGGCGCCCGGTTGACCTGCGGCAAGGGGTCTTCTGCACGGACCGTATCTATTTCCGGGAGAACGAGCGGCAGGTCAAGGTCATATCGAAAAATTATGATGACCTCAACCTTTGCCTCGATACGATCGCTGAAGGGGGACAGTGCCTTGTTTTTGTCTCCTCCCGGAGGAATGCCGAAGCCTTCGCAAAACGTGCAGCAGCAGCGATCAAGAGTGAAGACCCTGCACTTGCCACATACGCAAAGAACCTTCATGCAGGTACAGAGATGGAGATGGGAAAGCGCCTCGCTGACTGCGTCGCAAAAGGTGCCGCGTTCCATCATGCGGGGCTCAGCCGCAATGAACGGTCAGTCGTCGAGGAGGGATTCCGGAAAGGTCTGATTAAGTGCATCTCCTCGACGCCCACGCTTGCAGCCGGGCTCAACCTGCCCGCACGCCGGGTCATTATCCGGGATTATGTGCGGTTCTCCGCCGGGGAGGGTATGTTGCCGATTCCGGTGAGCGAGTACCACCAGATGGCAGGAAGGGCAGGCAGACCCCGGCTCGATCCCTATGGTGAAGCAGTGCTGATCGCAAAGGATCTGGGGCAGGTTGAAGAGCTGTTCGAAAATTATATTGATGCGCCAGCTGAAGATGTTCATTCCCATATCGCTGATCCCACCGCGCTCTATACCCACGTCCTCTCCCTTATCGCATCAGGTTTTGCTGATACGCAGGAAGAGCTCTCTTCGTTTATGAACCGGACGTTCTATGTCCATGAGCACAAGGGTGGACGTCTCGTGCACAAGGCAGTTGCAGCAGCGCTTGAATTCCTCATCACGGGAGAGCTAGTCGTAGAAGTGGGAGAGCAGCTTTGTGCTACAGAGTTCGGCACAATGGTGTCCCGGCTGTACATCGACCCGCGAAGCGCATCGATGATCGTCACCAGCCTACGCGAAGTGGAGCATTATGCAGACCTCGGGATGATCCACCTGATCTGCAGCACGCCGGATATGATCAAACTCTATGTCCGGAACACTGACATCGATTCACTCACCCGGATGCGGGAAGACCATATTGACGATATCTGGCTCGACTTCCCAGAAGAGGATGACCGATTCGGGGCATACAGTGACGAGACCGAATCATACGAGAAGCAGGTGGAGGCGTATTTCCGCGCGTTAAAGACCGCAATGCTCCTCTCTGACTGGACGGATGAGATGACCGACGCGAAGATCTGCGAGCGGTATTCGGTGGGTCCCGGGGATATCTACGGGATGGTCGAGAGCATCAACTGGTTGCTGCACGCGAGTGCTGAACTTGCTCGGATGTTCACCTCCCGGCACTATCAAAAAATCCGCGAATGCGAAACCTGCATGAAGCATGGGATACGGCGCGAGCTTCTGCCGCTCATCCGGCTGCGCGGCATCGGCAGGGTGCGTGCCCGGCGGCTCTTCAATCATGGCATGACATCTCCAGACGAGATCCTAAACCATACGCCGGAAGAGGTGGCACGGATTCTCGGGCAGGGGATTAGTGACCAGATCTTTGCCCAGCTTAAGAAGAGCGGGGAGAAGACCTCATCTGTTCCCGGAGAGGCGGATGCCAACCGGGGACAGTCCACACTATTTCATTTTGGAGGCTAACATGGAACCACTACACCATTCGTGTGAGTGCCGGTGTGCTGTCAGCACCACGAATGATCGGGACGCGCTGTTGGGAGTGATCCGGGAGATTGCAGAACGCCACCACACCCGGATCGTCTGTTTTGATGCGGAGAAGCTGGCGGGACGGGCGCATGCAGAGCGTGCGTGCCAGTTTGCGGGGCGATCGTTCTCATCCGGCAACCAGATTTCCAACTCGTTTGAGATGGAGGCATTGTTGTACGCTGCTGGCTCCCGCCAGTGTTCCGTTGCTGCTACGTTTGGGATCCACAACGGGGAGAATCACCTGTATGTCTGTTGCTGCCCCGAAGGCGAAAGCACTTGGGATGATCTTGCCGGGCACCTCACGTTTGTTGCCGGGATAGACGAGTCGATGACGGAAAAGAAGACCGCACAGCTGATGAATCTGTACGGGATCACACCGGAAGAATGCGCAGCTGCCGGACCCGGGCGGATTACTGAACTCGTGCTCGAACGTGTCGCGTTTCTTGAAGTGAGCAAATAAGAACGGCGATATGCCCCGGCTTTTTTGAGCACGGGGAGTGTAAATATGTCATGGGACACCGGCAGGCGGATCAGCTGGAGTCCTGACTGATTATGAGGGTATTCACCCTGCTGTTTGAGTGAGCTGTGTGTTCATCCCGATCACGAATTCAATATCAGCAGTTATGTTGGTTTGACATGCCGGACCTGTGAGCAAAAACCACGTATCGCCTGATCACCGGTTTGCGTGGGAGAGGATGTGAGCAATCTCTGGAATTATCAATTCTTTTGTTGCCAGTGTCACCGCCGGTGTCGACCCAGGAATGCAGAAAATCGCTTTGCCCCCGGATACCCCTGCTATGGCCCGGGACAACATGGTTGATGTCCCAATCTCCTGGAAACTTTTTGATCGAAAGAGTTCCCCAAAGCCATCGATCTTTTTCTCAAGGAGCGGAGAAACAGCCTCGATAGTGCAATCGTCGTGCGTGAGTCCGGTGCCACCATTTAAAATAACACAATTTGTGCTCTTTAGCGCCCGGTACACCTCAGCACGTATTGCTTCAATTCGATCAGGAACAATTGCATAATGCTTCACCGGAATATCCGCGTCTTTGAGTACAGCTGCAATCATGTTTCCACTGGTGTCAGTCTCAGGAGTCCGTGTGGTGGAGACAGTGATAATCGCTGCATGGATTGTGATGGGTTGAATGTGTTCCGGTTTCATAATGCTAAAATGTTGTTGGTTGTTGATTAATAGCATTACGAAGTTTAACAATCCCCATTTTATTGTGGTTTTTTATAGAGATGGGGGACCCCATTACTTCCATTGGAGAATTAAATACCCAATAACAGAAATTTGCAGAACTGGCTGGGATTAATCGTTACATCTTGAATTTGTGAGGATTTTGAGTGAAGCCAAAGATATTCCTTTTGTTCCTGTTTAACACATCTTAACTGTTATAATTTCCACTTTTCCAAACTCGGCTATTTATAACCCATTAACAATTACGAGTTGTATTAAATCAAACGTTCTTGACCGTAATAACCCAACCATTCAATTTTCTTCGAGAGACTGCCAGTTTTTTTCGGGACCCGATTGTTTTCCTGTTGGAATGTCAGATTCCAACGTTCGGTAAGATGTATTGTGGATATGTGCGGATCAATATTTTGCCCCAACGTCGTTCGGTGAACTACCTGCCTAAACTGACTGTTTCCCGCACGTTTTACCATCTGCACACTTGTGATTTTCATCGGGAGTAACAATTGTTTTCTTTGGTCTCTCCTTCTCTCCAGATCAAGGTTTTGTGATTTTGTCTAATACTTCCAAAAGAGCACTGGTATACACTGAAGATCCATCCTGCATTCCCATTGAATTAGGCTGCTGAGAATTACACAAAGGCTGTCACTTCTGGTACGATATTCAGAGCATCAAGGATCTCGCGCTGTTTTTTCCCAACTTCAGTAAGAATGCACTTGTCATCCGG
>JAPKXU010000021.1 GCA_026394655.1 Methanoregula sp.
CGGATGATGAGAAGGTGCGCGATCTGCTCCTTGCGTTCAACCGGGGTTTCACGGCAGGATACCTATGGGCGCCCGATTAACCTCCGCACCCTGCCCCTTGCTGATCACTATCTTCTCTCCCCAAAGGATCTTGCCACATACACACATCTTGCCGAACTGGTTGATGCCCCGGTCGTTTCCTTAAAGATTGAAGGACGAATGAGATCCCCGGAGTATGTTGCTATTGTTACGGCAACGTACCGGGAAGCCCTCGATGCGATCGCACGCGGTGACTGGAAGCCGGATGATGAGAAGGTGCGCGATCTGCTCCTTGCGTTCAACCGGGGTTTCACGGCAGGATACCTGTTTGGTGAGCGGCACGGGAAACTCATGAGCCGGGAACAACCTTCAAACCGGGGGCTTCCCGTCGGTGTTGTGACAAGATGGGATGAACGCTCACACCGCGTCACGGTAAGGACTGAACAACACATTGCCCTCCATCCCGGTGATGGCGTGCTCTTTACCGATCCCAAAACTCCGGAAGATGAATGGGGTTTTTCGCTCAACAACGAACCGGTTCTTTCCGACAATTGTATTACGTTTGCAGTGCCCCGCGCTGTGCAACCCGGCGCCCGGCTCTCGCTCACCTCATCTGCTGCATTGTCAGCCCGGGCACGGCAGATCACGAGTGGCTCAATTTCCGGGTTACGACACCCGGTGCCTGTTGATCTGGCGGTTCGGGTGAACCCGGATGGTTCAACCCTGCTCGAAGGCATGATTAATCTCCCGGGAAAAAACCCGGTTAAAATCTCCAGAATCCCGGATATACGGCTCGTCCCGGCAAAAACCCATCCCCTTACCCGCGACCAATTGGGATCGCAATTGACAAAGACCGGGGGCACCCCGTTTGTAGTGCGGGAACTATCCATTGTATATGACGGGGATCTCTTTGCCCCGCTTGGCGAACTGAACCGGGTCAGACGGGATTTTTTTGCCCATGCTGAAGAACAATTGATTAATGCCACCATCCCCGCTCCTGACGATCTTAAAACAGTAAAGGGGCTGCTTGGAGCAGTATCCGGAAGGCTTCATCAAGAATCCACGCTTTCCGACACTGCCCCCTCAAAACTTCCGATGCTTGCGATCTATGTTGATCAACTGAAGCAGGTAGATGCTGCTGCCCGAAGCGGATCTGACGTCATTTACTTTGAACCCGGTTATGCATCCGGGATCACCGGGTGCAACACGCTTGATCAACCCGATTTGGTTGTTGCACAGATCCGAAAAGCACTTGAATACTGCCGGAACGCACATGTACGGCTTGTCTGGAAACTCCCCCGGATTACGAATGATAGATTCCTTGAGGAATATCTTCCATCAGTATCTGCGATGTATAACGAAGGTCTGGAGGAATGCATGGTCGAGAATGTTGGGACTGCACAGGCAATTCATGCACGGGAACCCGGCATACATATATCCGGCTCTGTCGGACTCAACATCTTCAACAATCAGGCAGTGCGATCGCTTTCCTCCGTTCCATTCTCGCTTTTGACGCTGTCCCCGGAACTTTCCGGTTCAGAAATTGCCCTTTTCGCGCAACTGAATAACAAGCATGCCGGTATGCCGGCACTTGCCGTGCTCGTGCAGGGGAATTATGAAGCAATGATCTCTCGTGACTGCCTGCTTGAACCCGCATGCCATTGCCACCATGCCCCCACTGCACGGGAGGAAGAGACAAGACCATTCTTCGGCATACAGGACGAGACCGGGCATATCTTCCCGTTCTCAATCGATGGGGAATGCCAGACACACCTGAAGAACGCGGTTGAGACCTGCCTTGTCGATGCACTCCCGGAGATCATCCAATCGGGGATTCAGTCGGTAGCGATTGACGCCCGGGGGAGAACTGCCGCATATGCCGGGGAGATGGTGCAATACTACCGGGATGCGATCACTATCGCCTGTCAAAAAACCCACGATACTCCGCGCGAACTTGAGCGGATTAAAGAGCAGATCAAGGGCATTGCCCTTGGGGGGATCACTGCCGGGCATTACCGGAAGGGATTGAAAGAAGAATGACACCGTCATGCAATCATGACTGCGACAACAGAACCCGTGCAAAAATCCTGCGATCGAAAAGACTAATGGAATCGGGATTCAACCATAGCGTGTGAGAAGAGAGTACTATGCCGTCACCACTGATCCTTGTCAACTTAAAGAGCTATAAGGAAGGGATGGGCAACCGTGCCCACCAGATCACAACCGCCGCACAACTCATCGCAAAGGAGAGCGGAGTCACCATCGGCATCGCCCCGACATATATCGATCTCCACCCGCTCTGCCATCATTTCACTGTCCCGATCTTTGCCCAGCATGTTGACGGGTACGAACCCGGTGCCCATACCGGGCACATTACTGCCGATTCGCTTCGGCTTACCGGTGCAGTGGGATCCCTTGTCAACCATTCAGAGCGCCGCTTGACGCTTGCCGATATTGAAGGAGCGGTCCGGGCGTTGCAGGCGCAGAAACTTGTCGCCGTCGTCTGCACAAATAATGAGATGACAAGCGCTGCCGCAGCGGCACTCGCGCCCGAATATGTCGCGATTGAACCTCCCGAACTAATCGGAAGCGGGGTATCTGTGTCGAAGGCAAACCCGGAGATTATCCGTCGCTCCGTTTCCCTCGTCCATGCAGTCAACCCAAAAACAAAAGTGCTGACCGGTGCCGGAATTCAGACCGGTGAGTGCGTCAAAATTGCCGTAGATCTTGGCACCGATGGCGTGCTCCTTGCATCCAGCGTGGTGAAGGCACAGGATCCGGGTGCGGTGCTCCGGGATCTTGTCTCAAAACTTTAACCTTTTTTACTGCCTCGGGTCCTTCACATCACTCACATGATGAGCGAGATCAGGTCATGCTTCGTGATCACGCCCTTCACTATGCGCCCTTCCACCACCAGCACTGCGTGGTTCTGCTGCAGGATATTGACCACCGTCTCCACATCCATATCCGGGGGCACCGTGGGGAAACCCGGCTCCATGAATTCCCGGACCATGAACGTGTGGGTTTTATGAAGCCGCTGCTGCTCGATCGCTTTTACAATCACCGCTTCAGAGATGCAACCGGCAGGGATCCCGCGTTCGATCACCGGCAACTGCGAGATGTTATTCTTCTCAAAAATCTCGACTGCCTGCGAGATGCTTGCCTGCGGCGACACCGAGAGCACCGGTGCATGCATGATCTGCGCTGCGGTGATCTTCTTCGGTTCTGCACTGTTCAAGACGACAATGATCTTGTTGAGTGTACTCACGCGGGGGTCAACACTTCCTGCTTCGATACGTGCCACCATGGATTGGCTGATGCCGGCGCGCCGGGCAAGCTCAGTCTGCCGGAGGCCCAGCACCTCGCGGCGTGATCGGAGTTCTTCCGGGTTGGGTATATGCATATCTGATTACTGATGGTCATAGCGAACTATTAATTTTATTCCCGGATGTATAACCGGACATGCCATGCCCGGATCTTTCGCGATGGAAATCGCGCGGTTCAGATCCTTTTGTTCAATCCTCGTCCATCACAGGATTATACCGTGCTTGTTTTTCTTCAAACTCTGCAAAATGCTTTAAACATCAGCACAAATAGAAGCTTAACAAGTGATCCAATCCGTGATATTGGATCAGTGTTGAACATGACTGAGTGTCTCAACGATGACGACGATGTAGAAGCAAACCAACGAAGGTTTGTTTCCTGTTTTGTAACGATGCGCTGCGGATCACCCGCAGGTGAGATCATACATCCGACTGAGGATCCCCTCCCGCACTATTCCCGGTATTGTACGACTTTCGGCTATGGGAATAGCGGGGGATGTTCCATGAATCGAGATCTTTTGGACCATCCAGACGGTGAGCTGATTTCCGGATGAACGATAGATGGGGTGAACCCCCGCAGGCAGGCAGTCTGCTACAACTTCAGGGTACCGACTCTTCGGTCCCGGCAATCCCTATATTAAAACCCGGTACGATCAACCAGTTTCCCACCGTCCTTGAATCGGTACCGGTAAAAAAATTGGCAACCCATGCAAACGGGAAGCGAGAGCTCGCGATGCTAAAAGATTCCCTGTTTATCATGAAACAGGGGGGTTTCTATCACATCATCAGCGAGGACTACTCGTACAAAAGTGAGCCATACTACACCATCATCCAGCACGAACTGGAGGACAAACCTGTACGCCCGTCAAGCAGGGCAGTGCTCGATGCCTATGTCGTCCCCTGCTGCCTTGAGCGGGCAAAACGTGCCGGTATTCCAATCTGTGAATGGGGGATATCACAAGCCTATGTGCCGCTTCCGGCACTCCTTTACGGGTTGAACTATTTCGCTACCTCTTCGGATTACTTTGTCGTGGATGACAATGAACAGGCAAAAGAAGTGATCAAACACATCACAAACAAAGGGAAGTATCCCTTCTGTTACCAGAAACTTGGAGAGAATGCCACAGTCCATGCCTGCACGGCGATATTCGGGAAAACCGTCCAGAGCTGCAGCGAGATTGCAACAAGTGCGGCAAAGATCTATAACCTCTTCTCTATCCCGCTCGTCCAGATGGTCTTTGTAAAGACCGGCACCACTTTTGCGCTCTCATCGCTTTCGCCAGTACGATATAATCACCTTTCCGAAAATGAGCGGGCGCTCCTCTCTCTCTATCTCGATCACCAGGAGTTTTTATGAGTCATCTCGGTATCTTTGTCGACCGGAAGACCCTCTCCAATTCAGAGCAGCTGAACGCGCTGATCCATTGCCGGGATGTGACGGAAGAGTTGGGGCATGACGCTCACTTTCTCTTTCCTGTGGATATCAACAAGATCCCGAAAATGGATGCACTTTTTATCCGGGCTCGCACGGATCCGATGAACGTGACCTATGTAGCGGCGCGGATGGCGAGCCTGCATTCCATTCCCGTTATCGACGACCCGGAGTCCATCCAGGTTTGCGGGGACAAGATCAACATGTATGCTCATTTAAAAAAGCAGAACGTCTCGATACCGGAGACCGTTTTTCTGTCCCGGCGCGATCTCTCGGTAGAACGGGTCTCGCAGCTCTTCGACGCGCTGGGGACGCCGCTCATCATTAAGGAACCGTCCACATCCTTCTCTCTCCGGGTCGAGAAGGTGAGTGATATTGCCGGGTTTTTCCGGGTGGCACGACGCTTCATCAAAATGTCGGACTGGATCGTCGTCCAGCAATTTATTGAGAGCAAGTATGA
>JAPKXU010000321.1 GCA_026394655.1 Methanoregula sp.
GGAGGACTGGCGGGGATTCGCCGGGGTGATCCAGCAGAAGACCAATCCGGGCGACCAGATCATCTTTGTCCCGGGCTACATGTCCCAGCCGTTCGATTATTTTTACTACTCCAATGCTACCGACCATACTTTTGAGTATGGAGCATCCAGTGGCAAGGAACTCGAGTCGGTCTACGCCAGAAAGGGCAACAGCACGCAGTATTATATCGTGACCCCGGACATCAGAGCCGCAAATCCCAACGGGGATGCGGAGGCATGGTTAAACGAACACACACGGTCTGTCGGACAGTATACTGGAATCTATCTCTTTATCGCCCAGTAATTTTTAAAATGCGTGTGCCGCCATGTATGACGTAACGGTGATCATCCCCACCTATAAAGAAGAGGCAAACATTAAAAAAATCATTTCAGAAGTGGATGCAGTCTTTAAACAAAATGCGATTAACGGGGAGATCTTAATTGTCGATGATGACTCTCCGGACAAAACGATTGAGATCGTTAATGAACTGAAAAAAACCAAACCGAACCTAAACATCGTTGTTCGCCGGGAAGAGCATGGACTCTCGCAGTCAGTTGCCGACGGATTTGTCCATGCCTCTTCGGATATCTTTGTGGTGATGGATGCGGACCTGTCCCATCCCCCGGTGCGTATTCCTACAATGGTAAGCGAGCTTCGGGCGGGGTACGATGTCGTCATCGGCAGCCGGTACATGGAAGGTGGCGGGATAAAAAAATGGCCGCTCAAGCGGAGGATTATCTCTATCGGTGCAACATTTTTGGGACGCCTGCTTTTTCCCGATATTTCTGATCCGGTCAGCGGTTTTTTTGCGGTGAAAAAGAGTGTAGTTGCGAATACCTCCCTTAAACCCCGTGGCTATAAAATCCTCCTAGAGGTGCTCGGAAAGGGTTCCTGGGAGAATGATAAGGAGATCCCGTTTGAGTTTGTGGACCGGGAGATCGGCTCGAGCAAATTAAAATTAAAAACGATCATTGAGTACGCAGAGCAGGTCATTGATATTGCACTCTTCTCAATCAGCCACCACGAGAGTGCTGCATGGAAGGAGTGGAAACGGGTATTCAAGTTCGGGCTGGTGGGGCTGTCCGGGATTGTCGTGAATATGGTGGTGCTCTGGTACCTGACGGAGTTCGTTGGCTTTTATTATCTTGTCTCCAGCCTGTTTGCGATCGAATTATCCATCCTTAATAATTTCTTCTGGAATGATTTATGGACATTTAAGGCGGGGGGATCTCATAAACTTTCCAGTCGGTGGCACCGGCTCATCTCCTTTCATGCGGTATCGGCTGGGGGGCTTGTTATTAACATGGGAATCCTGTACCTGCTGACAAGCGTTGGTGGGGTGTATTATCTCATCTCGAACATCATCGGGATACTGGTGGGGTTCGGGTGGAATTTCATGGTGAACAGGAGGGTGACGTGGACGCGGAGATGATCCGGTTTCACATCGATATTTTTCATCACCAACAGATGTTGATCCGAGAGTATTTCTGGCATTGATACAAATAGCCGGTATCAATAACTGAATAAGGATGGAACCTGAACATGGGGAAGAAGAAGAAACGAGAGGAAGAATTACCGGTAATACGAGAAAAAAAAAGGAAAAATGCATTTTCATTTCTTAACAAACAATTTGACACCCTCGATCCGACAACGATAAAACGTCATATCGCAATTCTAATCCTTGCTGCACTTGTTACGAAATTTGTTGTCATCATCGTCACGGGATCTGTTTTTCACTCATTTATCGATCTTTTTGATATCGGGTATTATTATGAACATGCCCTCCCCCTCCTTCAGGGACAGTTGCCGTATGTGAAT
>JAPKXU010000316.1 GCA_026394655.1 Methanoregula sp.
GGCTGGTTGCCATATTCTTTCGCCATGTTATTGACCTTTGAAATCACAATCATTAGTAATGGCATCATACTTCAACAATAAGGACCATATTTAGTATTTCGCGATTGGGTTTGATTTTATCAAGGGTCACCTGCCCGAGTCCCGGATCGAAGAGATTATCGAAGAGATCGAAGCGTTCTCGGACTCCTATCCTGACCACCTGGAAACTGCTATCGCGCTTGACGCGTTAAACGATGCAATTGAAGATCGCTCGTCAGCAATTCTGGCTCTGATGAGTTACATAATCGACAACTCGCTCCTCACGCTTCGCGAAGCCCGCGAGAGATTGCTGGATGGAGATGACGAGAAGGTCGAACCCTTGCTCCAGTTTGTCATCGACCGGTACCTTGAGATCTCGTCAGTGCGCCAGTTATGCACCATGATCGCGTATGGGCGCCTGAATGACCGGAAGGCATTCTCTGAAACCTGGGACACCTTGTTTGAGCAGTACGTTATCAGTGAACATGTTCCGGAAAAGAGCCTGATTGACAATCCGATGAAGTATGTCCTGCTCCCGGATCTTCCCTTCCGCGAGCAGATCGAGGCAATTGACCTGATGATTACGTTTAAAATCAAAAAGGGCAGGGAAGAAGAGATCATGGCACTGGTCCGGGGTTTCCGGAATTATATCGCCAACCTCTTCGAGTTGATCTCGCAGGACCGGACAAGTGCCGGTTTCCGCCGGAGCCTTGCGGCAATTCCCGTCATCGCTGCTATTTCCGATGGTTGTGCCGCCGCTGCTGAAGAGATCGTTAAAAAACCCGGGATAGTCACCCGAAGCGGTATACTGGCTGCCACGAACGACGAAATAGAAAAGATCCGGGGCGCTGGTGTGAGGATGCGTGTGCTTGAGACACTGGTACGCTGGTCGGCGACGCAAAAGAAACTGGTTTCGGAGATCCTCCCAGTCCTGCGGAAGCAATGTGGTGGAGATGACGAACCGATCGCAGAGATGCTTCTTTTGATGGATTCCGCACTCCCCCCACGAACCGCGAAGGAGATCCGCTCCAACCTCTCCATCTCCCGTCAGCATGAAAGCAGGCTGCAGAACAAAGAACTGGAAGTGCTGGTCCATTCCGGGAAGTATACTGAAGCTCTCGCATATGCAGAAGAACACAAGATCCTCGAGCCCGACCAGGAAGAATATATGACCCTGAAGCTGCATGCTTTGACTGAATCCGGCATGGATGAGGAGGCGATGGCGTACATGCAGGAACTCCTTAAAACTGGGCACAAGTTCACCAATCATGCCCTTATGTTCGAGCTCGCGCTATCGTTTGACCGGATCGATGACCTGCTCAATCTCAAACCCGTCTTTGAATCCATGAATATGCGGGCAGGGTTGCTCCTCATGGACGCGTATGACCGGATGAAGAAAGGGGATGTGAAAGGAGGGCTTGCGTTGATCGAACAGGCAAAGCGATTGGGACTCCCTGATGATGCTGCCCAGATCTTTTCGTCACGGTTTCTCCTCGCATCAGGTTACCCTAAACGGGTGGTCAGCATCTGCTCAAAGATGTTACGGGATATGACGATGAGAAAGTACGCGTACCCGCTGCTCATCACGGCATACCGTGACCTCGGGAGAGAGAAGGAGGCAGCGGAGATGGAAGAGGAATACAAAGGGCTCGATCAGTCCTGATCCCGCAGTGCATTCCCAGCTCCATGGGCATCATCTCCTGCCGCAATCCCGGCAGTGATGAAAATCCCCTCTCCCCTCAGCCTTCTTACCGTTGTGCAGACCAGAATAACCGTAATCATCTCTCTTATTTACACCGCCGCGCAATCAATGTGTAATGATACGCGAGCCGCCGGTGAAAAAGACTCTCTACTGGTGTGACCACTGCAACGTGCCGCTGATCGGCAGGAGCTGTGCGTGCGGCGCGGAGGGGAGAGCGATCGAACTCCTTCAGCCGTTCGATGTGCGCCCGGCGCTGGCAGCGGATGCAGCGCTCATAAAAAACCTTGTGCGGGAACGGTTTGGCAACATTCCGCTCCCTGC
>JAPKXU010000288.1 GCA_026394655.1 Methanoregula sp.
GAGAACCCGAATTTGTTCTTTCGTCACGTTTTCGCTCCCTTCATCCGCCACATCCCTTTCGGCACGGTAATCTCAAACCGAGCGCCTTTGCCCGAAGTACCGTTCTCGGTGATCGTGATCCCTGTGATGGCGAGAATTTCCCGTGAGAGGAATAAACCAAGCCCGGTGTTCTTCCCAAAGCCCCGGGTGAAGAGCCGCTTTTTGTCTTCCGCTGTAATTCCCACACCATCATCCTCGCAGACAATGGTGAGCCCGGAATCGGATTCTCGCGAAGAGAACCGGATCATCTTCATATCTGCGCCACCGTAGCGGAGTGCGTTGTCGATCAGGTTGTAGAACACCTTTTCAAAGAGCAGGTCAGCGAAGATTTCCGGATTTTTCGGATCGACTTCGACATGGATATCCCGCATCGGCAGCTTGGAAAGAGCCTTGTTGATGCTGGCGTTCACGTTCTGCCATTCGGGTGCGGCGACACCCAGTTCCTGATAGTCTTTCGTGAACGTGATCTGGTGCTCGATAGTATTCGCTGCCTTCTCCTCTTTTTTTATGTACTCGATGAGGGTTGTCGGATTGTTGATTATCTCATGCGAGAGTTCGAGGTACCCTTTGAGCGCCATCAGCTGGTTGAGGATGTCGTGACGGGTGATGCTGGAGAGCAGGTTCAACTGCTTGTTCACCTGCCGTAATGCATCTTCCATTCGCCTGCGTTCTGTGATGTCTATGTAAGCGCCGAGCACTCCGTTGATCCCACCTGACGAATTTTGCAGTGGTGTTTTACTGGTAAGCAGCCAGATAATCCTGCCATCAGGAGTTGTCTGTGGTTCCTCAATGAGCATCTTGGGTTTGCCTGATTCTATCACCAGTCGATCATCGGCGCGGTATAATTCCGCTTGTTCACGCCACCCCATCTGGTAATCGTCTTTTCCGATCAGTTCCTCCGGCTCATGGAATCCTGCATCCTGGGCAAATGGCGCATTACATCCAAGATATTTAAGGTCACTGTCTTTCCAGAATACACGTACCGGAATCGTGTCAAGCACACTCCGGAGAATCTGCTGCGAGTTGTGGAGTGCCTCTTCTGCCCGTTTACGATCCGTGAT
This sequence comes from Methanoregula sp., assembly GCA_026394655.1. Taxonomy (GTDB): domain Archaea; phylum Halobacteriota; class Methanomicrobia; order Methanomicrobiales; family Methanospirillaceae; genus Methanoregula. Next base: position 1,101 of record JAPKXU010000288.1, read on the forward strand.
GTCCAGCGAGACGTTAGCTATGAACTGCGGTTTTCCGGTAGAAGGGTCTGTAATCGTGAATGTCATCGCATGCACGTCTATCAGATTACCGGTTTGTTGATTTTTATACTGGAGATCCCCCTGCCAGATGCCATGTTCCATCAGTGCTGGCAGGATTTCGGCCTGTAATTTCTCTTTCAGATGATCAGGGATAAACCGGAAGAAATCTTCACCAATGGCATCTGACGGTGAGATGCCAATGATTCGGGCTCCCGCATCATTGAGGAACGTAATCTTTCCATCAAGTGCTGCAATACCGATAAGCTCAGTGGAGTACCGAACTATTGCGGCAAGCTTCTGAAGTTCCATCTCCGCCCGTTTCAGTTCAGTAATGTCCCGTACTGTTCCCTGGAATCCAATAATAGTGCCATTTGGATCTCTTCGGGCAACGGAGGTAACGAGAGCGTTGATAATCGTTCCGTCCTTTTTCTTCAGGTCAATCGGATATTCCTTTGTGAATCCCTTTTCCGAAATAATTTTCAGATGCATATTTCGTTCATCGGGATGTACATAGAGATCGGCAATTTTTACCCCTATCAGTTCTTCCCGGCTTTCGTACCCGAACAACTCCACTGCGGAGTTATTGAAATCAATCCAGCGTCCATCCACCGACGTGATGAAAACGCAGTCCTGCGATGTAGTAAAGAACGCCCGGAACTTCTCTTCACTCTCACGAAGAGCCTGTGAGGCAATCTTCTGGTCGGTAATGTCCCGGTTGCTCACACGCCGTCCGAGTGCTTTTCCCTCATCATCGTACACCTGCCGGCAGGCATGACTGATCCAGCGTATGGTACCATCCTGTCGGTAGATCCTGAAATCAAGAGAGAGGGCTTTTCGGGTTTTCCATGCCTCAAGGTTATGATCATGTACTGAGGGGAGGTCATCAGGATAGACAATTGTTTCCAGCAGATTCGGATCGGCAAGGAACTCCTGCTGTGCATAACCCGTTATGTGGTGACACGACGGGGAAATGTAAATGATCTGTTTGTCCTGTCCCTGCCAGTATTCCCAGTCTGCGGTAAAATCTGCCATGGTATGGAACTTCTCTTCACTCAGAGAAAGCTTCATTTCAGCATATTTTCGTTCGGTGATATCCCGCACAAAGACGATAAACTGCCGTTTTTGAGCCTGAAGTACGACGCTGATCTCAACATCAATAGTCCTCCCATTCTTTGTCCGGTGCCGGGTCTCAAACCGGTCTGACCCGGTTGCGAGAATTCTCTGTATGTGCGCGAACGCAACGTCTTTGCTTTCATCCGCATCCTGATCATAGATAGATCTTCCCAGCAGTTCCTCGCGGGAAAATCCGGTCATCCGGCAATAATTGTCATTTACTTCAATCAGCCTGCCGGTGGTATCGACAAGATTATAGCCGTCCCGGGTTGTCCTGAGGAGGGTTGAGTACCATTCCGCGTACTCCCTTGATACCTGCTCGACCTTTTCGCGATCGGTGATGTCAACGCCAATCGCGATATAACTTCCAATACCACCTTTTTTATCAGGTAGACCGCGTGTATTCCACAGGATGGTCTTTTTCGTCCCGCTTTTGCTGACAATTGTTGTCTGCAGGTTTTCCAGATAATTGTCCTTTTTTATGATCTCCGTGATCTGTCCGGTAATCTCCTTGCGGTAATCATTCTCCGGGTAGAGGCGTTTCCATACCTCGTTTCCGCCGATCACTTTCGCAGCCGGATACCCGCTGATCTGCTCTGCTGCACGGTTCCATTCAAGGATTCTTCCCCGGGTGTCGAGCACCATCAGCCAGACATTCGCATTTGAAATGATGCTCTCCCGGACCTCTGATAGCCTCCGCATTTCGGACAG
>JAPKXU010000279.1 GCA_026394655.1 Methanoregula sp.
ATGTTGACCCATTCACCCGTTCGAAGATCCTGTTCCCGTGTTGCATGGCAAGCATATCCTCGTATCTGGCTGCGACTGGATTCTTGTCTGTTGCACCCGGTCCATAAAAAGATGCAAATGTTTATGCGGTCATGACGTTAAGCATCACAATAATCTGTCAGAAAAGAGTGGAGGACTCCCATGGACCCCCGGTACTGCGCCCTTGCATCACTTCTGTTGATGATCTGTTGTTCTCTTTTGATCATCCCCACGGCTGCGATATCAACCCCTTCGGAATTATCAGGAAACGACGCGTTAACCCGCGGGAGCCGTTTCACGATTACGATTACAGGGATTCCGAACACACCCTATTATGTCTGGCTGGCACGCACCTGGTCGCTCTCAGGTAAACCGGGCGATCAGCCCCCTCTGATTGTCGGCAGCCAGTGGAACGTGGAAAAAGATCCCGACGGCGGACCGTACACGATCGGTTCGTATGCATACAACAACGGGAACGGGCGCACGATACTCGACGACGTTGCACCGTCAACTGCATCACAGTCTGCCACCAGTTATTACGCGCTGGTCACGACCGACAGTGCCGGAACTGCGATCGTGGAATTCCGGACTTCATCAAACACCGCCATTCGGACATTCTCAGTCCGGGTTGAAAATCCCACGTCAGCCAATACTGATACCCTTCTCGTGCAACGGGGAGACCAGAACGTAAAACAGGGGGCTGTCTCCATTGAAGCAGTCACAACGCAAACCCCCCCACGAACTACCCCGCCAACCCTGCCTCCGACACCGGCACCGCTTCCCTCCCTGGAAATAACGAGCCTGCCCCAGACAACTGTGCCACCAACCGAGACGCCAACACAAAAAATGCCGTTGGAGATGGTATGGGGCATCATTGCCGTGGGAGTGGGTTTACTGATGGTAAGAAACCGGTAATTTTTCCCATTCACCTTTTTTTTAAGATCGCTGAGATTTAATGAGCATTTCCGGGAAATTTCCTATCTGTTCCCCCTCGTTGCAGCGGAACGTGCAAACGATACCTTTGCTTGCCAGACGACAAAGAATACATGACATATGGATGAGCACATCACAGGTCAGGGAAAGGCAGTACCAATGTCGCAAACTTCAAAAAATCCGTCGATTAAAACACCTGTTACCAGTTCCCTTCTCTCTACCTGCACTCTCGACGCGGCAGCACGGGCATATACCGATGTGTTTGTCAAAGATGAGCCGATGACCCGTCAGTACCACATCGATCCAGCCACATTCCTTTGCCATGCCCGGCACTATATCCGGTTCTGTGCCGATACGCAACTGAGCCTCATCGCATGGTCTGCGGACAACAACGAGTGCGCCGGGTTTATTCTCTGCTGCGATCTGGTGACGGACTTTTCCTGCCTGGGACCAGACATCACGGCATTTCTGGCATTCTTTCCTGAGAGTGTGGCACTTATCGATACGCTTGAAGATACATATCTGGACATGGACCGTGTCACCGGAGGAAACACCCTGCATATCTTTCAGCTGGGTGTCCGGCGGTCAT
>JAPKXU010000083.1 GCA_026394655.1 Methanoregula sp.
TTTCCCGGAATTTACTAATAGTCTCCGGTATAAATGGACGAACATCACCATTATCGCAGCATTTGTTTTCCTTTTTTGCAATCTGGTTTTTTACAAACCCTTCATTTTTACTGGAAACCGTGCTTATCCTGAGATTGCTGCCATTGCGCTTACCAACGCGGTTCTCCTTGCAGCACTGTCGGTTCTTTTGTTTGCTACCTATGTGACCATCTTCAAATCTCAAAGGATTTCGGTGTCTGCAACCATCATCAGTATCTGCTGTTCGTCATATCTCTTCTGGACAATCACGGCAAAGGATCATATGCTGATGGCATTTTTGTTTGGATTGTTGATCTATTTTGGAATTAAATATATTTACACTGATGAATTTTGGCACGTCCCGGCATTTTTTGTGGTGATTGGATTGATCGCGTGGGCACGGGCAGAAATTGCCGTTCCCCTTTTCCTTGCATTTCTCATTCTGGTAATTGCACAATGTGTGAGGGTAATACGAACAAAAAATAATAATAAAGCAGAAATCTCTCTTCTCCTCTCACCGGTTTTCACCATAGTCGGGGCAATCCCTTTTTTTGTCAACAATTACTATGTAACAAATAATCCCCTCCTCCCGCCGTATGCCGTATTCAATCAGAATAATGCCCCAAGTGCGGGAAACCTGATTGCAAGTTCTGTCAGTACCATCAACACGATAGGAGCATCGGTTTCACCCATCACGACCAGCCATATCCTCGTTGCGGGAACAGTTAGTCCGCCAATCCCCCAGCATGCTCTCTCCCAATTTTTCGACACGATTATCGCAAATTATAGCATTCCTCCCGGTACATCCATTTTCAACCTGTTACACCTGTTCTTTCTGCCCGAAAACCGGGCTGCTATTATCTTCATCGTGTGCTCGATATTTCTCATTGGACTTGCATTGGCGCTACTCTCGAAAATTTCATGGCATGACTTTTCCCGTCCGGAAAAAAAGGTCGTTTTTTTTCTGATTATCAACACGATAATCATTTTTTTTGCCTACATCCATTCATGGATTTGGATGAGTTCTGATTCGGCAATGATTCCCGATATACGCTATTTCTCTCCGGTATATATTCCATTCAGTATCATGGGGATTATACTAATCCAGAAATGTGGATTTTTACCCGTTTTCTCTAAAAAAGGTTTGACTGTTCTCATGTTCTCTATGGGGGAGATTGTTGTCATCTTGGTTACATTACTCATATTGTTTAAACCCCGGGACATAAGTTCTCAATTTTATTTTGCGACTATTTCAGAAACTATAACGTGTATTGCATTTGCACTGATGATGCTCTGCATACTTGCATTTGTATTCAATCGCGATAAACAAAACAGAACAGAATATTGTTCCCTGATGCTCTACGCAATCGTAGCTGCGCCTTCGGTCTGGCAACTCGCTGTAATTTTCATTTCCAGCATTAGCGTTCACCCGTACGGGTACACCTACTGGATTCCTGTCGTGAAAACTGTCATGCAGCATCTCCAGAATTTCATCGTTTGAAAACAGGATGGATCTCTCTTCTCGGCAAGGTATCATTCCGCATGGGAACCTGTCGGCATCTGGAATGCGATCACAAAAGTTCAGAATTTTGCACTACACAAAACCAATTTCAGATCCCGCATCGCATTATCCAGTTCCCTAAAAAGTCACCAGTCCAGTTCCCTCGTTCGACATTCCCGTGCAGAATCACGGTGCCGTTTCTTTGCCGGAACTCTCGTCAGGTTCCGTGAAGTGAATGAGTCATAGGACACAACATCGTCCCTTCAGCAGTCATGGTCGCGAGCTCTTTGTTCTTACGTCCCCCTCCTTACTCTTCGCTAACCCCTTCATGAAAAATCAGTTGAATACATCAAAACCGCAGTTTCGTAACACGAACAATAAAATAACCGAGATCTAATCTCAAAAACGGATGCGAGGGATGCGATTCGAACGCATGAACCTCTGCAGGAACGGATCTTAAGTCCGTCGGAGTTGGCCGGGCTTTCCTACCCTCGCACATGAATCATTGGTGACTGGCGGTAGAGACCGTATGGCAGTTGTGCGCTGCCGGGCTTAACAATCCCATCGCCCTATAGTATTTGATGCAGACACTAAAAAGAATCGCCCTTGTAGTCCCCCGTATCCATCTCCGGTAAAGAAACCTGTGCTCATTTGACCGGCGAACATCCGGTATTTTCTGCCGGTATCAGACAGTGCGCCTGAATATCAGCATCAATATGATACATGCGCCCATTCCTGCCGGCACATAAAACCCGGTTAACATTTCTCCCCTCCCGGACATGGTATCACATCACCGCATATCCACCGTACGAACGGACACGCGCTGCAATTGATTTTATGCAATCATGGTACTATACAATATCCGGCAGGTCAGACTCGTGTTCCATTATAATGGCTGGATCGAACTGGATGGCAAACGACTGAGCCACGACGAAGTCGAAGAGATCACACGGATGGCACCGGAGACTATCCGCCGGTTTGGCGGGGAGTTTGCGCTCTCGTTTGGCGACTGCCAGGCACGCGATCACTTCGGCATCTGTCCCGGTCCGTCCCCCAAAGGAGCATTCGTCTGCAACGGAGCGGTGCGCTTCCCTATCGAGCCGTACCCCGTACCCCAAACTCTTGCAGACGCCATTTGTATGGCGGTGAAACTTCGAAGCGATGAAGGGATCACCGCATTGTCCGGCGGCGTCGACTCGTCCCTTGTTGCGGTACTCGCGCAACGGGAATGTCTCGCAGTCGGTCTCGCGGGATCACATGATCTCATGAGGGCACAGCACGCGGCGAAGCTGTTCAATCTCTCCTGCACCAGTGTCGTTATCACACGACCGGAAATTGAAGTTGCACTTCCCCAAGTCGTCAACGCGATTCCCATAAAAGATCCGGTGAATACGAGCATCGCGCTCACCCAGTATTTCATAGCGCGCGGAGCACACGAACTGGGCTACGAGCGGATCCTCACCGGGCAGGGCGCGGACGAACTCTTCGGAGGGTACGCGCGATACCTGACAACGAAAACTCTCGCGGATGACCTGATACGAGATGTCGCAGCTCTTGAAATGCAGGTCATCCGTGACCAGTCGGTTGCCGCGCTGCATGATACGTACCTCTCGATGCCTTACATGGATATCCGGGTCGTGCGCGCTGCGCTCGCGATCCCGGCGGAAGAGAAGGTGAAAGACGGGGAGAGGAAAGTCCCGTTACGGAGAGTGGCGGAGCAGTACATGCCGGAGGAACTTGCCGGTTACGGCAAGAAGGCGATGCAGTACGGGAGCGGGATCTGGGGAGAATTGAAGAAGCTTGCCCGTAAAAATGGATATAAAACGTCAGTGCAAGATTACATAGACCAGATATTACGGGTGGAACATGGTCACTGAAAAAGACGTAGAGCATATCGCAGGACTTGCAGATATCGGCATCAATACCGATGAACTGGGCACCTTTACCGGGCAGTTCAATGCAATACTTGACTATTTTGATCTGCTTGACCGGGTTAAGGGCGACGCTGTCGTCATCCGTGACCTCACCAACGTTATGCGCGAGGATGAA
>JAPKXU010000038.1 GCA_026394655.1 Methanoregula sp.
TCTCAAACAGAATGATTATAGATTCAGGCTATTTTTTACTTTCTTGTGGCGCTGTAGTCTCTTCATCATCAATTTCAAGCACAAACGACCCCCGGTATCTGCAGCTCTTGCAGAGATACACCTGACCCATGTATCCACCCGCGACGGGAAAGATATCACGGCTCTTACACGCAGGACAGCACAGCATATTCAACAACTCTTTAAGACCATCCGGCACAAAAACTTGTGCAATGAAGACGGTTGTCATCTCGCTTGGCGGTTCCATACTCATCCCCACGCTCGAAAAGAATAAAATCGAAGAATATGTTCCGGTGCTGAAGAAAATTGCCGCCCGGCACCAGCTCTTTGTCGTTGTTGGCGGGGGTGGCGAAGCGCGGCGCTACATCGAGGTTGCCCGCGCTCTTGGCATCGATGAGGGAACCGCAGACGAGATCGGCATTCTCTTCACCCGGTTAAACGCAACACTCCTGATCTCTGCACTTCACGATGCGGCATACCCGAAGGTGGCGGAAAACCATGCAGAGGCAAAAAAGTTTGCCGAGGCTGGCAAAATTGTGGTTATGGGCGGGATCACGCCGGGGCAGACAACAGATGCAGTTGCCGCAGTGCTCGCTGAACGCGTGCGGGCGGATGTTTTTATCAACGTGACCTCAGTCGATGGGATTTATTCAGCCGACCCGAAGAAAGTTAAAACCGCGACGCGCTTTGAGACGCTCACGCCCACACAACTCCTCAAGATTGTCGGCAGTACTGCACTTACCGCCGGCTCAAATACGGTACTCGACATTGTCGCTGCCCGGGTAGTCGAGCGCAGTCACATCCCACTCGTAGTCCTTGACGGCAGTAAACCAAAGAACCTCTCCAGTGCGATCCTTACCGGGAAATTTACCGGAACCATCGTAAGTGACAAGAAGAAAAAACCCCTGCCACTCTGATCTTTTTCCAATTGAAAACGGCTCGCGCCGTTTTCATGACCGTGTGTTTGAACTGTGGGCAGCTCATCGGCGGTTGGCATAAAAGTCTGCAAGCCGACTTTCATCGTGGCTTTCCTGACCTGGCATAGTTCATCAGGGTTTTTTAAAAAATAACTTTTTAGCATTTCATTTTTGTCTGCCTGTGACGATCGACAACACATGGGTGGTTGGTATAAAAGTGCTGCACGCGGGTGCTCCTTGTCGTTTTTTACAACCGAACAGCAGGTATTTTTAGCGACCCGCAACAATACTTTAAGGCACGGGGTAGTAGGGTAGCCTGGTCCATCCTAGAGCGTTTGGGACGCTTTGACGGCGGTTCGAATCCGCCCTACCCCATCGGGTATGCAGAAAAAAACGGCTGCGGCTATCTACTCGATTCTTTTAGAGAATTATCCGGATGCCCGTGAATCCCCCACGACAGTTACACGGGGTTCGCCCTTTGAAGTGCTGATCCTCACGATCCTTTCCGCACAGACCACTGATCGTGCAGTCCTTCTCGTGAAAGAACCGCTCTTTTTAAGATACCCCACACCCGCAGCACTCGCGAAAGCAGAGGAAAGTGATGTCGAACCCATCATCCACAGCCTCGGGTACTACCATGCAAAAGCCCGGCATATCATCGCTGCTGCACAGACAATTCTGACCACATTTGGCGGGATCGTCCCAAACACGATGGATGAACTCCTCACCGTCCCCGGTGTCGGGCGAAAGACGGCAAACATCGTGCTGTATCACGGATACGGGAGAAATGAAGGGATTGCCGTGGACACGCACGTCCGGCGCCTTGCAGAACGGATTGGGTTCTCAATGACGGATAACGTGAGCGTGATCGAGCGCGATCTCATGACTCTTTTCTCTAAAGCCATGTGGGGCGATCTGACCGATGTCCTGATCGCACACGGGCGGGCGTGCTGCACGGCAAAAAAACCCCGGTGTGCTCTCTGCCCCATCTCACGATACTGCCGGTATTACATCACTGCGGAAGAACATGTAAAAGAATAAGAGTGTTGAGTCGGGGTGCGATTTTTTTAATACCCGATGAACATCCGCACGATCACAAACGAAACAAACCCGATCATCGCACTGATGGGGATGGTAAGGATCCATGCCCACATGATCGTTCGTGCCACTCCCCATTTCACCGCGCTTGAACCCCCGGTCGTACCCACACCCATGATCGATGTGCAGATAATATGAGTCGTGCTGACCGGAATTCCAACAACTGATGCACCAAGAATGGTTGCCGCCCCGGCAGTCTCAGCAGCAAATCCCTGCACCGGGCGAAGCCGGGTAATCTTGTAACCCATAGTCTTGACAACACGCCAGCCCCCGGAGAGAGTGCCCAGCGCAATCGCCGTATGAGCGGCGAGTATCACCCAGATAGGCATAGGCAGGTTATTCGGATCAACTGATGCCCCGAAATACCCGATGGAAAAGAGCAGCGGAAGAATAATTCCCATCGTCTTTTGCGCATCGTTGGAACCATGGCTGAAACTGTACGCTGCGGCAGAACAGAGCTGGAGCCGTTTGAAATAACTGTCCGCAGTCGGCTTGTTTACTTTCCGGGTAAGCCAGAGAATTGCCACCATGAGCAGAAACCCACAACAAAGACCGATGAGGGGCGAAAGGATCATAAATGTCACAACCTCACCGATAGTTGACCATTTGACGGCTGCAAGCCCGGCAGCGGAGATGCCAGCACCGATCATTCCCCCGATGAGTGCATGGGATGAGGACGTGGGAAGCCCGAACATCCACGTGATCAGGTTCCAGCTGATAGCCCCGATAAGGGCACAGAGGACGATATACGGGACGACCTCGGTGTCAACAAAATCCAGATTGATGATCTTCGAGATCGTGCTTGCGACAAGCACCCCGAACCCGAACGCGGCGACAAAATTGAAAAATGCGGCAAACATGACGGCATTTCGTGGGGACAGCACCTTTGTCGATACCACCGTTGAGATCGAGTTTGCAGAATCATGAAACCCATTGGTAAAATCGAAAATAAGTGCAATGACGATGATCGCAATGATGAGAATAAATGGTGCCGCAATCATTCAATCGGTCCTTATTTTAGGTATATGGGTGTCACGAATGCCGGATCGCAATATCTGATAGCACGTTCGCCACATCCTCGCAGTTATCGGTTGCCGTCTCCAGCTGTTCGTAGATATCCTTGAGTTTTATGATCGCAATCGCATCTGTGGTCTTAAAAAGGTCGGTCACTGCATTGGCGAGGACATCATCAGCAAGGTTCTCCAGCCGGTTCACCTCAATACAGCGCTCCTCGACATATCGTGGGTCTTTAATCGAACGGATACCCTTTACGGCACCTTCGATCTCGATCGTAGACATATGGATCAGTTTTGCGAGTTCGATCATGTGCGAATCGGGGTTCTCGACACCGTAGTAAAACATTTTCTCTGCAGAACCATCGATGTTGTCCAATACCTCGTCAAGATTTGACGCAAGCCGGGAGATCTCTTCCGGATCAAGGGGGGTGATAAATGTCCGGTTCAGCTGCTGGTAGATGTCGTGAGTGATCTTGTCCCCTTTGTGTTCGAGCTGTTCGATCGCATGACGTTTATCCCTGACATTCGTAAAATTCTCTGTCAGCGCGACCAGTTGGTATGCAGCTTCCTTGACTGTTGCAGCCTGCTGCTCGAAGAGATCAAAAAAGACCTTGTCCTGCGGAATCAACAACTCACGAAGACCCATAACAAACCTACTGCTAATCGGCTGGATAGGTAAAAAATATGGCGATCTTCCTACATTATAAAAAGACCGGTATTACGGCACTGACAAGCATGTACCCGCACCATGAGATCACAAACGCAAGTGGGATTGTGATCACCCATGCCGTCATCATCTCCCGCACCACCTTCCACTGGACTGCCTTCTCGCCCCGCGTCGCACCGACGCCCACGATAGCACCGCTGATCACCTGATTGGATGAAACCGGAATCCCAAACGCAGTGACCATTGAGAGCGTTGCACTGCCGACCGTCGCCGCACAGAATCCCTGGTACGGGCGGATCTTCGTGATCTTTCTTGCCATCTTGTCCACAACCTGCCAGCCGCCAAAACAGGTGCCGATACCGATCGCGAGCGCTGAAGCGGCGATCACCCACACCGGAACGGCGAACGTGGAGAGGATGCCAGCAGAGACAAGAAGCGCGGTGATGACACCCACCGCATGCTGTCCGTCGTTCGCGCCATGACCAGCAGCCTGGAAGAGGCACGCGAGTACCTGGAGTGGCTGGAAGATCCGTTTCATCCGATTCTGCCGGGAATAGCGGAACAGGTGCGAAACGAGGACGTCGAATAAAAATGCTGTCGCCATGCCAAGTACCGGGGCAATGATGATAAAAATGCAGATCGCAAAGAGCCCGGATACGTGGATCACACCCGCGATCATGAGTACCGGGATGGTAATTGCAGCACCGCAGAAGGCACCGATGATGCCGCCGGCTCTTGCGTCACCCTCCAGTGCTGCGGTTACGCTCCCGATAAGGATTGCCCCGACGATCCCCCCAATAACCGCATACAACGCAGCGGGAATGACCATCCCCCAGCCGGGCAGGATAACCGCTGCGACGCCATACGCGCCGACACCAGCGCCGATGAGCCCGCCGACGAGCGCATGACTACTGGAGACGGGAAAACCGGCACGTGTAGCGACAAAAACGAGGCAGATTGCTGTGCTCATGGCAACGATGATCGTGAGGGGAGTGAGGGCACCGGGATGGACGATCTCAGTCCCGATGGTTACGGCAACCGCGGTCGTGAAGAGGAAAGGACCGATCACGTTACAGATAGCGGAGAGAATGACCGCCTTTCCCGGTGACAGGGCTTTTGTGGCGATGACTATCGCAATGGCTTGAGAGGCATCGTTCATGCCGTTCGCAAAATTCAACACGAGAGCTAGGCAGATCCCGAACAGGATGATGGGTTCAAAACCGGTCATGTGTGGCTCATCGTGATATCATGGAATGCGTGCCCTACATCGTTGCACTTCTCCATCACCTTCGCCATCCCTTCGTAGATATCCTTGAGCTTGATGATCATGAGAAGATCCTGTGTCTTGAAGAGTTCGAGCACCGCACGCGAGAGAAGTTCGGTGGAGAGGTTGTAGAGCCGGCTGATCTCGATCACGTGGGTTTTAACTTCTTCCGGGCGGTTCAGCGAAGACAATGCATCCAGAGCAGAAGAGATCTCCGTACTTGTAAGCTGGATAAGATACGAGTATTCTTTTAACACATCGTTTGTCTCCGGGATGCCGTAATTGCAGAGCTGGTGCGTCACCCAGTCGATCTTGTCCAGTACGTCATCAAATGCCGGGGCGAGCCGGGCGATCTCATCGGGTTCCAGCGGGGTGATGAGCGATTCGTTGAGCTGCTCGTAGATATGCCGGGTGATCTCGTCACCAAGGTGCTCGATCTGCCGGACTTTATGGGCTTTTTCTGTGCCTTCGGGAAGCTCGTGGGTGATCTCGTTTAAGGTACTTGCAGCTTCTGCAATTTTTTCTGCCATCTGGCGAAAAAGCTCAAAGAAAACGTGGTCTTCGGGAAGGATAAGGTCGCGGATGCGCATAATCGTCCTGACAGAACGTCAGTCTGCAACCATAAATACCATGCGTATACATGGCGCGGTAAAAAATATCAAAAACCGGATGGACTAGGCGGGAATTGAACCCGCGGCCTCTCCCATGCCAAGGGAGCGATCTACCACTGATCTACCAGCCCGCTCTAATATTGTTGGACGGCATTGGTTAAAAGAATTGGCTGGTCTCTCCTAAAACCCCTGCGGTCCCGGGGTTTTTTCGTTCACCGGACACAATCACCAGCAACCGGCGGGCAACTGGCTTACGGATTTCCGGCAGATCAAAGAATAAACTACAAAACATTCGACACCCAAATTTATGATATGGTTATCTACATAGATGGGAAGTATCTGCCCGACGATCAGGCGAAGGTCTCGGTGTTTGACCACGGACTTTTATACGGCGATGGTGTGTTTGAGGGAATACGCGCCTATAATGGCAGGGTCTTCCGGTTGAAGGAGCATATCGACCGGTTATATGATTCGGCAAAGACGATCGATCTCACTTCTCCGCTCACAAAAGAGGAGATGACGGAAGCAATCTGTGAGACGCTGCGTAAAAACAAGTTAAAGGATGCCTACATCCGCCCGATCATCACCCGTGGTGTTGGCGATCTCGGGCTCGATCCCCGCAAATGCGCAAAAGCATCGGTCATCATCATCGCCGTGACGTGGGGTGCAATGTACGGTGACCTGTACGAGAAGGGTCTCAGAGGCATTACCGTCTCGGTCCGGCGCAACGCAGCCGAATCACTCCCGCCAAACGTCAAGAGCCTGAATTACTTAAACAACATCCTCGCGAAGATTGAGGCGAACTACAAAGGCGGCGACGAGGCGATCTTCTTTGATACGAACGGGTACCTCTCGGAAGGTTCCGGTGACAACCTGTATATCGTGAAGAACGGGGAAATTCTTACCCCTCACACGCTCAACAATCTCCGGGGTGTCACACGGATGGTTGCTCTTGAGATCGCACGGTCGCTCGGCATCACGGTGAAGGAGCAGAACCTCGGGTACTTCGATCTCTATACGGCAGACGAACTGATCTGTTCAGGGACCGCGGCAGAAATGGCACCGATCACGTGGGTCGATGGCAGGGTTATCGGCACAGGCAAACCGGGTCCCGTCACCCGCCAGCTGATGGCGGCGTTCAAGACCGTGACAGAGAAAGAAGGCTATCCCATCTATAAGAAATAATTTTTTTTTCGACCGGTCATCTCCGGCATATTTCTGTCCGTGTCGCTGACGGTTTACGGCACTCAAAAAAGCGGGAGACGCGCTTCCCCGTTACCGTCTCCAATACCTATTTATGACGTGGCGTAAAATTAGTTAAAGCAAGCGCTGCTATAGTGTAGTCCGGCCAATCATGCGGGCCTTTCACGCCCGCGACTGGGGTTCGAATCCCCATAGCAGCATCCCGGTTTTCGGTTGAAATCCCTAAATGGGGTTTATTATTGTCTGCAGGTTACTGTTCTGACGATTTGGTTAATATAGCAGTGCAATAAACAATATCGGTTTGAGGTGTAATATGGCGGAAGGTTTAGATTGGGAAGCGATCAAGCGCAAGTATCATTACCGGTGCGTCATCTGCCGGCAGCCGGAGAAGGTGGCAGGTAAGCTTGTGCAGGTTCAGATAGAGGATGCAGTGATTCCTCCGCAGGTATTCCCCCTGTGCCCGGAGCACAATCTCAAGTACTCACAGGGCTACTTCACCAACGCGGAATTAAAGAAGATCGGCATCTCGCGGGATACGTACCTTGCAAATGTTTCGAACGCTGGTGAAAATATCGAGCCCGATTCCCCGCCTTCGACAACGGAGAAGGCGATCCTGGCACAGCAGGATGCCATCAAAATGGTGCAGAAATCCCAGAGGAAGCGGTTCCAGCAGACCCAATCCGATTTCAGGAAAGATATCTGATAGGCGGGAAGGCGGGACTGGATTTTTCGGGGATTATGCAACATCCACTAAAAACTAATCATACACACACATTTTCAAAATCATGTATTTATTCGTGGTTTTTTGAGACTTTTGATAGCCAGCACCGGCATTACTTGATAAAATACTCCTGAAACATACGTGGATTATTATCTGTCCGATCCCGTTTCTGAACGTGCTCGTCAATCCGGATACCAATTGACCCATGAATCGGGCGTTTTTTTAGGGAATCATTAAATATCGTATCCCTGCATAACACTATATGATTTACTATGGGCAGGGAGAAGATCAAAGTCCCCGGAAAGGTCTATGAGGAATTGGAAGCCCTCAAACGTGAGGTTCATTTCACTCTTGATCACCAGGACACGGTCAAGAAGGCAGAAGACCGGGGATATATGGAGGCAGCAAATTGGATTCGCCAGAACGAGAAGGCATACAAAGTCGGGTTCTCGTGGGGCTTTGAACCGGATTCAGAAGCACCATCTGGCATGATCCGCGATATTCCGATCCGTGAACCACCGTCACCCAAACGAACTATCGCCCGCCCGCCCCCACCGCAGAGCCGCCAGACAAAGAGGTCTTCCGGTAGTTCCGGGGGTATCATGGCGGGAATCAAAAACTGGTTCAATAAATATTTCTAAAACCCCTTTTTTTATCGCAAGGATTATTCAGTCAAGGCGCGGAGATCAGCGTATGCCAACCTGCAAGGACTGTATCAGTTACGAGGCACGTACAGCTGATAAGGGCGAGTGCCGGATTAATGGTGAAACCACCCCGGACCGTGAGACCGACCGGTGTCCTTCTCGGACATTCATCCCGAAGCCTGCAAAGTGATGATGCGATTACACCTTCTCTCGCGATCTCAACCTACAAATACGGTCTTTTCCCATACTTATACGAGGAGCACGTACTGTCATGCCACGGGAACTATCCGAGAAGGACATCGAAATATTAAAAAAACTCGCACCGGAATGCGGGGATCTCACCTGTTCAGGATCTGGACATACCTTCCATTCAATCCTCCCCCCGGTCTCCAACCATTTTTCTGAGGACGAAAACGATTTTGCCGAACGGATCAGCCGGCTCTCGGATGAAGAGCTGACCTACATCGCCGGCATGATCGAGAAGGGCGAAGAGAGCATGGGGTGCCTCCCGGAAGAAGACGTGGACTCGCTCGTGAAACTGATCCATGACCGGCTCTCAGACGAGGTTGCCAAAAGAGTTATTTCCGCGTACGAATCCGGTTATGTGTGCGAGCACTGATTCCAATGGAAATGGTTTCGCCATTTTCAAGCCCATATGCCTCGACCATTCCCTGCTCATCCACAGTCGGAATAAAAACTACATTCGCGATTTTTTGCCGTAGACCCGGTAATTGCCGATCTTACACGTGTTTTCCATGAATGATATCACATCGCTCGTTACGGCATTACACGATTCAACAATCCACAAGCGCCTTGCCGCAATAAAGGCACTGGGGCAGACAAAAAATCCGCTGGCAGTTCAACCGCTTGTTGCGGCACTCGCGGATCCCCACCCGAACGTCCGTATTGCAGTAGCACAGGCACTCACCCGGCTCGATGATGCAGAAGCGGTACCGGGACTCATCACTATGCTCACCGATCCCGAGCCCGAAGTAAAAGCCAGCGTGATTGCCGCACTCAGCCGGCTGAAAGATCGGCGGGCGGTCGAACCACTCTCGCTATGCCTGGATGACCGTGAAGAGATGATCCGTATTGGTGCTGCCGAAGTGCTGGGAAATCTCGGGGATGTCCGGGCGATAGCCCCACTCAGGCAGTTGCTGGATGATCCGTTCTTCACCGTAAGGGACACAGCAGAGCGTGCGATTACGCGACTGTCCCGGAAATAACGGCAAGTAACGCTTGAAAGACGGGCAGAAACCGCAAAAATCCCAACCGCCATTCTCACCAATACTGGAAAAAGTGCCCTTTCACAATACCCTGTCCTACATTCTCACCCGGAAAAAAGATCCGATACTTATTATGGAACAAGATTGAGTATGAGTGTAATGACAGATGCGCAGGAAGCTTTTGGGGATCCGGGAGGGAATCCCCCACTATTCCGGATTGTGGGGGATTCTGTACTGCATTACTGTTTCTTTGTACCACACGATGAAAGAATATTTGTCGGGGATATTGTTACCGTCAATGACCGGGAAAAAGGGTACCTCTTCTTCGCCAAAGTATCGAACCTCTATCATGGAAAGAAAGAAGGGTGGGTCTTTAAAAATGAAAACTCCGAAATCAGGGAGAAGTCACCGGAGCGCTTAAATCCAGTAGTCTTCGTTGAAGCCATTCCGCTTGGCGTTGCCGGAAGTGACGGAACATTACGGCAACCAGGCACACTCCCGACATTCGGTTCTGCCATCCAGCGCCTGGATAAAAAGAGCATTGCGCTCTTAAAGGGCATGATGGGATCGCTTGAGGTAGGCGAGATGCGGAGCGGACCATCGACAATCGAAGGATTACGCGTTGGGATTCATGGGGAGAAACTGAACCAGCACATGGGCGTCTTTGCTACTACCGGTATGGGAAAGAGCAACTTCATGAAAGTGTTCTGTGCCTCATGTATGAAAAAGCGGGAGTTCGGCGTCCTCATTGTTGACCCACATGGCGAATATGTGGGTACGTTGACAGAGACAAGCGGCAGGAAGATATTAGGTCTCACGGATTTCACCGCCCAAGAAGAGGGTCTTGAGGTCTTCTCCATCCGGAGTCAGTCGCTCGCGAAGAATCGCAAGAAAGAGGATCTGAACGTGTGTAAAGACAAGAACTCTTCAGACTCAGATCCGGATCATGTACATGCACTGTATATCGAATATGACGACTTCCGGATGAGCGATCTGGCGCTCATCTACGACATGTCAGGATCCACAAAGGAGATCGTTGAGTCGCTCGACCCGTTCCCCGGCAGTACCGTGATCGACTTCTTCTTACATGAAGGAGTTGACTCGCTCCCTTCCGAAAACAAGACCACGAGTTATATCAGTTATTACCCCAAGATTGCCGCGATCATCCGTGGTTCTCCCGTTGGTGCTATCCGGGTCATTGAAGAACGGTTAAAGAACCTCGTCTTTGGCTCACAGAAGTTCTTCCGGGAGTCCGGATCCTCCATCCCCGATATCATGGAACGCCTGTACGAGAAGAAAGTGGTTATTATTGATATTCCTGATATGAGCGAGAAAAGTGAACTCTTTTTGCTCTCCGCGATCACCCGTGCCATTCTCAAATATCACCAGGATTACGCGAATGCCCTGATCGATATTAAAGGAAGATCAAAACCACAGCAGGTACTCATCTGCATCGAAGAAGCGCAAAGGGTTCTCACGGAAAAAGCAGACAGCACATCCATCTTCCGGCAGTGCATGATGGAAGGACGAAAGTTCGGGATCGGACTATGTGTCATCACCCAGCAGCCGAAAAATATCGACAACCGGATCCTTGCCCAGATCAATACGCTTGTCATCATGGGACTTGCGGACCAGAAAGACCGGCAAACCCTCACATCCAGCGCAAAACAGGATCTTTCGCACATGGACACGGAGATCCAGGTGCTTGGTCGGGGCGACGCGATTATCAGCAGTATCGGTATCCCCCTGCCAGTCAGTACAAAGATCCATCTCTTTGATGATTATATCCGCACATGAACCGGTACATTGCTTTGGCTGATATCGCCACAGGCTCTCTCTTTTTTTTGACGTGAAAATTGGTAAAGCCTGACGAGCTGGCATGCCGATCATCTGCCCGTGGACGTGCATCGCGCTCTTCACTTCCACCCAACAGTTTATACTGTGCCAACGCCACAAATAGGAACAGAATAGGAGAGAACCTGATGCCAGAGAATCGTTCGCCCACAGATCTCATCGTTGCATTCTTTGCGATGATCCCGATGGCGTTGTACATGATCGTTGCTGCACTCCTTACGATCATCGCCATATTTTCGGTCTATGATGCCATACAGTTAATTGTCGCGATGATCATCTCGCGGGACTTCGCGAACGGGATGACCAATGTCATCACCGCACTGCTCCTCACGATCACAATCATCGTGTTGTTTGAGACGGTGACCGTCTATTTCAGGACAAAACACGTTGAGGTACGGGCGCTCCTCGTCGCCGGGCTCACTGGATCAGTCCGCCACGTGCTCATCTACAATGTCGGTGGTGGCGATCCTGTCCAGATGTTTGCCACGGTAGCACTCCTTGCCGTTCTGATCGCTGGTATCGTACTCGTGAAACCCGAACCGTAACGATCATTTCCCGTGAGTATTGCGGCGATCCTCAATTCATAGCTGCCCCATTTTTCCGGGAGCGTGAGAGTTTAATATGAACCTGACAGATGGTAAAAACACGAGTGAGCACTGCAATCACTGGCTCGACAGCACAAAAATTGCACATGAAACCATCATCCTAACTGCCGAAGAGCCGGTGGCGGTGCAAAGATCTGGCATGAACGCGGTAAAAACCGTTTGTGCATAAAACCGGTGAGTACACTGATGAACGAGATCATCGAAGCCCGGAACCTGACAAAGAACTACAACGATGTTGTCGCAGTTGACGGGATCAGTTTTACGGTCAGGACCGGTGAGGTTTTTGGGTTCCTTGGTCCGAACGGTGCAGGAAAGACAACCACGATGAAGATGATCTCGTGCCTTTCGCCCCGGACGGGGGGTTCCCTTACGGTATTTGGCATGGACCCGGAAGAACACCCCACAGTGATCAAAGCAAAAATGGGGGTTGTCCCGCAGGAGACCAACCTTGACCCGGACTTTTCCTGTGCAGGAAACCTCACTACCTATGCCCGGTACTTCGATATCCCGGCTGCCGAAGCCAAAGCACGGGCGGACACGTTGCTCGCGTTTGTCCAGCTGGAGGAAAAACGTGACGTCCTCATCGATAAACTCTCCGGGGGGATGAAACGCCGGCTTATCCTCGCCCGTGCGCTTATCAACAACCCGGCTCTCCTCATCCTTGACGAGCCGACAATCGGGCTTGACCCGCAGGCACGGCACCTGATCTGGGAGCGACTGAAACTATTGCAGGCACAGGGAAACACGATCGTCCTCACTACCCATTACCTCGATGAGGCAGCCCGGCTCTGTGACCGGCTGGTCATTATGGACAAGGGCAAGATCCTTGTATTGGGCACACCTGCCGATCTCGTGAAGCAGTACGTGGGAAGCGAGATCGTAGAGGTGGAGATGACGGATGAGGTACTGGCATGCCTCGCCGATCTGAAAATTTCCTACGAACACGCTGGCGACATGGTACAGATCGCCACCGAATCGGCTCGTGATATAGTAAAAGCCCTGCTCGATCACTGCAAGCCAAAGCGGGTGATTACCCGGCAGGCAACGCTTGAAGATGTATTTCTGAAGTTGACGGGGAGAACCCTGAAGGAGTGAGAATGAAAACGCTCTGGTCAGTCCCCCCGGTAACCCGTCGTGCGGCAAAGGTCTGGCTGCGGAACCTCCATGTCTTTGTCAAGACCTGGAAGGTGAACTTCTTTCCCCCCTTTGTAGAGGCGTTCCTGTACCTGTTCGCGATCGGTCTTGGTATCGGCACGTACGTGGGGCAGATCGATGGTATCCCGTACGTGAACTTCATTGCCCCGGCGATCCTTGCGATCTCGATCATGAACTCCGCGTTCTTTGAATGCACGTACGGTTCGTATGTCCGTATGTATTACCAGAAGAGTTTCGATGCCATCATCGCAACACCGCTCTCGATCGAGGACGTGATCGCAGGAGAACTGTTGTGGGGTGCAACCCGGAGCGTCATATCCGTTGCCGCGATGCTGCCGGTATTTGCTGTATTCGGCGTTATCTCATTTCCTATGGCACTCTTCATTATCCCATTAGCATTTCTCGGCGGGCTGATGTTTGCCGGGATCGCGATGTGTTTTACCGCAATCACGCCGGGGATCGATACGCTCAACTATCCTGCGTTTTTGTTCATCACCCCGATGGTGCTCTTCTCAGGGACGTTCTTCCCGCTTGCACTCCTCCCGCTCTTTTTCCAGTATATTGTTGTCGCGATACTCCCGCTTACCCACATTGTTGCCATTGCCCGGATGTTCACGCTTCCCGCACTCTCACCGGTGCTCTTGCTGCACCTCACATGGATCGTGGGGGTGACGATCATCTTCTGCGTGCTGTCGATCAACCTGATGAGAAAGCGGTTGATTACGTGAGTAACCGTGCCTGTGCGGGATGATTTCAGGCAGCTGGATATACAACCAGCCATCAGAATAGAAATGTAACTGCTGGCACCGTTTTCATACTGCCATTTGCCAGATGACTGCGGGAATCATACACGCTTTTTCATCTTTTTTATCCGCAGCACGTACAATATTTCATCCTCTAGTGCTTCCTGCATAACAACTTCGGAAGTGAACCCGCGACGGGAGATGTGCTCACAGACTTCACCGGGTCCGGTGAGTGATGAGATGAGTAAGAGACACCGCCCATCCGGTGCAAGCACCCTCACGACATCTGCCACAAACCGTTCGATCACCGCCCGCCCACACTCGCCGCCATCGAGCGCATACTCGAGCCAGTCATCGATCCGTTCCGCCGGTTGCGTAGGGAGATAGGGGGGGTTGAAAAGGATCAGATCAAATGTGCTCCGGATCCCGCTGAAGAGATCCCCACGCAACACATCCACGCCACGTTCGCGGGCGCAGAGCGCTGCATGCGGGTTGATGTCGGTTGCCACTACATCACAAATCCGTACAAGTTCTGCTGCGATGTAACCGGATCCCGTGCCGACTTCGAGGACACGATCACCCGCCTTCACTTCCGCTTGCGCGGCTCGTGCGAGGAGGAACGTATCGGCTTCGGGCGAATACACCTGACAGGGATCAAATGGCATAGGGCACCGTTTTCTACAGGTATACTGTCAGAGTTCATGGTTTATCTGGTCTGCGACGCTCCTTTCAAGCGGGAGGTAGTCACATCGATAGACAAACGATGTCCGGTGGTCGGCATCCTTATTCGAATACCAGCCAAGAATAATGGTAACTGGCGGACGGAAGAGGCATGCAAACACTGGTCGAACACGCAAAAAAAGGGACCATCACTGTGCAGATGCGAAATGTTGCGCAGGCAGAGGGTATCGATTCCGAAGTGTTACGTGAACGAATTGCGACCGGTAGTGTCGTCATTATGCAGCGCGGCGACCGCGTGTTAGGAATTGGCAAAGGTCTCTCCACCAAAGTCAACGTCAATCTCGGCACGTCAACCGGGAAAGTAATCGTGGCGGACGAAATAAAAAAAGCCCGGATCGCTGAAGCATTTGGGGCTGACACGGTAAGCGATCTCTCCATGGGCGGAGACATCAACGCGATACGAAAGGAAATTTTTTCACACACCACCCTCCCCATCACGACCGTTCCCATCTACCAGTCAGTGGTTGAGAACGGCTTAAAGGAGATGATCACCGATGACATCATCGCAACACTCCGGATGCAGGCGGGTTTTGGCATCAGTTCCTGTGTCATCCACTGCGTAAGCCGCACGATGCTCGACCTGTACAAAAAGAAAAAACGGATACTCGGCGTCGTGTCCAAAGGCGGTTCGATAACAAGCGCTTTTATGCTCCTTCACCAGTGCGAGAACCCTTTTGTCGAACGCTTTCGTGAAGTCCTGTCCATCTGCAGGGAATATGATCTCGTCCTCTCTTTGGGTAATACTGCACGGAGCGGGTGCATCAATGATCGCCGGGACCGGATGCAGCTTGAAGAGATTCGCGAAAATGTCCGGCTCGCTGAGGAAGCCCACGACGCGGGTGTGCAGGTAATCATCGAAGGCGCCGGCGGGCACATACGGAGCGACCGGATCCCCCGCTACATAAAATATCACAAGAAGCAATCTGCCTTCCCGCTCTTTGTTGCCGGTCCTTTGCCGACCGATATCGCCGTCGGGTACGATCACATCGCAGGATGTGCCGGGGGCAGTCTTGCGAGTGCCGCTGGTGCAGATTACCTCTGTTACATCACCCCCGCCGAACACCTGGGTCTCCCAAACCCTGACGCAGTAAAAGAGGGACTCATCGCGTTTCGGATCGCCGCCCATATCGGGGACACCGTGAAGTATGGCAAAGATGCGCAGGACAAACAAATGGCGCAGATGAGAGCCGCACTCGACCGCGAAGGACAGATCCGGTGCGCCATGGACCCGGTACGTGCCCGGGAACTGGCTGACGGTGAAAAAGAATGCACGATGTGCGGGGAGTTCTGTGCAATAAAAATTATGCGGGAGTTTTAAATTACCGGTTTTAACCCGGTACTTCACACGAAGTTTGCGATTGTCGCAAAGTCTTCAAGGTACAGCTCTTCCGGGCGGCTCTGTAAAATCTCGGCAGGCAACGCAGCGATCACTTTCTGCGCCCATACCTGATCCAGGACGCCGGATGAACCACGGAGCCCGTTCTTCACGGTCTTTCGCCGGTGCGAGAAGAGCGCCAGCACCACTTTTGCGTATAGTTTCCGGTCATTGATGGGGAAGATCGGCGGGCGGGGAAAGATCTTCACGACCGTCGAGTGTACCTGAGGTTGTGGGGAGAAGCAATGCGGAGGCAGCTCAAAGCACTTCTGCACCGCTGCATAGGTCTGCACCATGATCGAGAGCCTGCCACACTCTTTTGTGCCGGCAGGTGCGACCATTCGTTCTGCAAACTCGCTCTGGAACATCAGAACTCCTACTTCAAACCCGATATCCAGGAGGCGGAACGTGATCTTCGAACTGACCGAATACGGGAGGTTCGAGACCACCAGTTCAAACTCTGGGAGTTCGCACCGGGTGGCGTCACCCTGCTGCACGGTGAGACGCCCTGCTGCAATATCATCAAAGAAACGGTCGTTCAACTCTTCGCAGAGCGCCCCGTCCAGTTCGACGGCATGCACGATCGCCTCACGGTCAAGGAGGGCGCGGGTGAGTACACCGTTCCCGGGTCCGACTTCAAGTACTTGCCTGCCCTTCACCTCCGCAAGTGCGGCGATACGGTTCACCGCATGGGGATCAACAAGGAAGTGCTGGTCGTGGTATGCTTTCATGTGGAGGTGAAGACGTGATATTTGACGTTGGGATCCTCAAGTTCTTCCATGATCCGTGCATGGATCATCTTCTCCGGTTGCGGAATTGCCTTGATCCGTGCGGAGATGTCACTAAAGCTCTCAAACGGTTTTTTGTTTCTCGCTTCGAGGATCTCCCACATCAGTTTCTTGCCGATACCGGGCAGGAGATGGAGCATGTGGAGCCGGGGCGTGATTGAGATCGATTTGTTGAAGAACCCAACAAACTCCTGCTCGCGCTCTTTTACCATCTTCTCAATAATGAACGGGAGTTCGCCCCGGGCTGTTGGCGTCAGGTCATTGTAACTGATCCGGCGCTTCACACGCTCGATCTTGTCCCGCTCGGAGTCCCCAATGTAGACCTTGTCGTAAAGGTTAATGATGGCAGTCATTTTCGGGATGAGCTCGAGGAGTTTGAACTGCTCGAGCCCCATCGCCTGCACGATCGGTTCCCGCTTGAACGATGGGCGAGGATCGTCCGGGTGCCCTTTCATGAGCACATCCAGTACGATCGCATTGACCTCTTTTTTATCCGCCTTCATCGTCGCACCTCAGAAGTGTGCCTTCACAAGTCCGGTGATGGAATCAAGTTCTTCCGGTGACAGCGTAAACCGCTCTTTTGCGAAAATTGCCCGGACTTCATCCCGGGAC
>JAPKXU010000157.1 GCA_026394655.1 Methanoregula sp.
GATCATTGTATGATCCGAATGTTATCTGATCGAGCTATAAAGGCTTGTGGTGACTTTGAATCGTTTTGAAGTTATTCGGCTTTTACGCGGGAATCGGGGCTTGGGGTGGGGTCTGATGGGTTTAACCTGTAGGTTAGCTGATCGAACCGCGTCAGCGGTCTGGGAAAATACGCGCAATTCAGAGTGCATTATACGCGAGGGGTGGGGAGGTGCCGCATTGGGAAGGAAAATTATAGGACCGGATCTAATCCCGGGAGATCATTATGCCGGCGTCTTTCCTGAGAAAGAGCACATGCCAATAAAGGTATTCGTCCAATCGTCATGGATGGCGATGAGCAGGAAAAGAAATTGGTTTTGGGAAAGGATCCGGTTGATTATGTGTGTTTTGGTGAGCACACAGGATTGACTTACCATCCGGAATTATCAGCGTCGTGAAATCATGTATCTCCCTCTCACGATGGTAACTGAATCCCCGCAACAGGCAAGTCCGAAGGCAGACCCTCCCAGCGGTTGACACCCCGGTTGAGCAGGTACACCCGGTCACCCAACTCGCGGGCATCTGCAACCCGGTGCGTTACAACGAGACAAGGGATTTTAAGATCTGAAACGCAAGAGCGGACAGCCTCTTGCACGGATTGTCTGCTTTCTGTATCGAGTGCAGTGAAGGGTTCATCAAGCATCAAAAGATCGGGTTCGATGGCGAGAGCCCGGGCAATGGCAACCCGCTGCATCTGTCCGCCAGACAGTTTTCCTGCCTTTATGTCAGCTAGGTTCCGGATATCCACAAGCTCTATCCATTTATCGACGTGTTCTGCGATTCGGTCTTTATGCATGTGGCGTGCCTTCATGCCATAGGCAACATTCTCCGATACGGAAAGGTGGGGAAATGCAGTAGAGTTCTGAAGGACGTACCCGATATTGCGGGCTTCAACCGGCACGGAGACGCCAGACGTGGACTCAAAAAGAGATTTGCCATTCAGCCGTATAGATCCCGCATCAGGAGTCAATAATCCGGAGAGCAGGTTGAGTACTGTTGATTTTCCTGCCCCGTTCTCTCCCATCAAAACCAGGATCTCGGCCGGTTTTACCTGAATCTTCAGGTCGAGCGAGAAGTCCCGGAGCTGTTTATGGAGATCTGCTTCGAGCATGCCTCACCTCCCGGGTGGCAAGGAACCTGACCGCGATCATAATGGTAAACGAGATGATCACGAGAAGGATGGATATCGTGAGACCGATGTTGAAGTTGTTGCCTTCCAGACCGACATAGACCGCAAGCGGCATAGTCTGGGTTACTCCCGGGAGATTACCGGCGAACATGATGGTTGCCCCGAACTCACCGAGCGCCCGCCCGAACGTCATAACCGCACCTGACACAAGTCCGCTGGCGGTGAGAGGAAGGGTGATCGTGGCAAAGACCCTGATTGAGGACGCCCCGAGTGTCCGTGCAGTCTGCTCGTACGAAGGGTCGAGCTGTTCGAAGAGGGATTTTGCCTGCCTCAGGTAGAAAGGCGATGCAACGAATATCTGTGCCATGATGACGGCAACGGTTGTGAACGTCAGCGTAATCCCGAACATGTTCAGGTAT
>JAPKXU010000029.1 GCA_026394655.1 Methanoregula sp.
CGGGATCGCGCTTGAGGATATCGCGGCGCCAAAATGTTTCGAGCTCGAGGAGGCGCTGCAGGGGATCGGGATCCCGGTCATGCACGACGACCAGCACGGCACCGCCGTCGTCGTGCTCGCTGCGCTCTTAAATGCCTGCAAAGTGACAAAGAAACGGTTCGAGGACTTGAACATCGTTATCTGCGGCGCGGGAGCAGCAGGGTTTGCCATCACCCGGATCCTGAAGTGCATCGGCTATGACCCGGACATATGCAGCAGCGTGAATGACATCATCGTCTGCGACAGCCAGGGGATCATCCACCGGGACCGCGAAGGGCTGTACGCGAACAAGTACAAGTTCATCATCGGCGAAGGGACGAACAAGCGCAGACGTTCAGGGACGCTTGCGGATGCAATGGAGGGCGCGGATGTCTGCATCGGGGTATCGGTACCGGGCATTGTCACGCAGAGCATGGTCCGGTCGATGAACACCGATCCCATTATCTTTGCGATGGCGTACCCCCTCCCGGAGATCTATCCTGCCGACGCCCTCCTTGCCGGGGCAGCGGTCGTCGGCACCGGGCGCAGCGAGTACCCGAACCAGATCAACTACGCGCTCGCGTTCCCCGGCATCTTCCGGGGAGCGCTCGATGTCTGCGCCACCCGGATCTCAGATGAGATGAAGGTCGCCGCCGCCCACGCGCTTGCAAACTACGTCAAACGACCGCGAAGAGACCGGATCCTTCCCCGGGTGCTCAACCGTGATGTGGTAAAGACCGTTGCCGCCGCGGTCCGGGAAGCGGCAATCGAAAGCGGGTGCGCCCGGACGTTCTGAACCCGGCTCGCAGATCCGGATCACATATTTTCTTTATTGAGCGCCAGGCACACCCGCTCCATCAGGGCATGGTGCCGCTGGAGCTGCACGAGGTATGTGCTGCTACGGTCATCAACCGGCATGGGCGTCCATGTAATCCCGCAATCGGTGTCCCAGAGGATGAGCCCCTCCGCAGGAGCCGGCTGGATTGGTTTTTTTGTCTCCTGTTCGAGGAGTTCGGTGATCCAGTCCTCCTCGTGTTCCCCGGCACATACCTGTTGCACGGCAGCAGCCATACACCGTACCTGGTGCCAGAGAAAACTCTCCGCTCTCACTTCGAGATACGTGAAACCGGCATCCTCACCTGCACTGACGGCAAGGACATTTCTCCACGGGTTCTTGTCACCCACACGGGCAAAGTTCGTGAAGTTGTGGTTGCCAAGGAAGTGTTGTGCGGCAGCATCCATCTTCCGGCTGTCCACGTGAGTGGCGAAGTAATAGCGGTACGTGCGCGAGCGGGCGTCATACCGGGGGTGAAATACCGGTGCCACTTCAGCATAGGCAGTACAGAAGAGATCGGGCGGGAGCTGGATATTGAGCGCCCGTATTGCACGATCCGAAAACTCCGTAGAGAAGGCGATCACCTGCCCGCGGGCATGCACCCCGCGATCGGTTCTCCCGGCGGACAGGAACCCTGCTGCCCTCCAGTCAGAGAAGAGCTTGAGCCGCTCGCAGGCAGCGACAAACTCTCCCTCCACCGTGCGGTGTGCCTCCTGCACCTGCGAGCCATAAAACCTGCTGCCAAGGTAGGAGACGAGAAATGCCAGCCTCATCGGAGGTGCACGCGCCGTGTGATCCGTTTGATCCTTCGCCATGTGTTCGAAAGCGACTGGCGGGTGTAGGTGCGCAGGGGCGTTTTCTTCCCACCGCATGATACTTTCCCGTCCCGGATTGCCTTAAGAATGGAGGGTACATTCAGTTCAGCATCCACAAATGTCCGCCCGAAACCGACAAACTTTGCATTGTGGGCATCGCTCCCGCCAACACAGGGCATACCCAGCCGGCGGGCGATCTTCGCCGCCTTCCGGTTTGCAGACCCGACAATATACCGGCTGTTGAACACCTCGACCGCATCGACGATTGCCATGCCAGCCTTTCTCCGGAGGGCAACGCCATGGCGCCATCGGTGGTACGGGTGCGGGAGGATTAAAAGCCCGCCCATCCGCCGGGCAATCTCAACCGTTGTGGTTATATCCAGACCCGCCGGGATCACTTCAGTAACGCCAAGCACGAGGAGGTGCCCCTGCTTTGTCGAGACCTCGATACCGGGGATAACAAGCACCGGGGTTTTGCATGCAAGAGCTCTTGTTGCCCCATCCACCGTGTCATGGTCGGTGATGGCGATCGCATCGAGCCCGACTTCTTCCGCTCGCTTCAGGATCTCTTCCACGCTGCTCTCACCATCCTTGGAAAAATTGGTGTGCACGTGAAGATCACAAGTCAGCATCTGATCATAGTGTTTTTATCTCTCTGGTATTAAGGGAACTTATGCGCATCCTGCTCCCTACCGGTGCCGCGACCGAAGAGATGGTCAGACGTGCTGCGGCAGGTTTCGACGCCGATGTGATAGTGACGGGGAGTATCGCGTCGTTTCTTACGCCCCATGCACTTCGCACCCTCCTCTTGCGGAAGAAGTATGACCTTGCCCTCGTCTCTGGCATGTGCACCGCCTCGTTTGAGCAGGTGGAACGCGAAACGGGCGTTCCCGTATACCGCGGTCCCCGGCATGCAGCAGCACTTGCGCTTGTCCTCCCGCTCCTTGGCACGGTGACGCTTTCACGTACAATTCCTGCTGATACGTTTCTTGTCGCACAGCGGGCAGATGATGCGATGCGCCGCGTCAGGGAGGCAGAAGAGGCAGCGGGATTCGATCTGCTGATCCGTGGCGTAAAGATCGGCGGCGGATCGCGGATGAAAGTGCTTGCAGAGTGCATGGATGCACACCGGCACGAGGATATCCGCGCACAGGTAGAGCACTTCTTTGGTCTCGGTGCCGATATCGTGGATCTCGGCTTTGGGTTTGATGCGACCCCGGAAGATGTGACACGGGTATTCACCCGGTTAGATGGGATCGATCGACCGCTCGCGGTGGACTCGCAGGTACCTGCCCTGATCCGGGCGGCGATTTCCCGTGCGGATATCGTTCTCAGCCTGCACGAGGGGAACATTCCGGAGGTGGGAAAGGAGATCGCGAAAGCGGGTATTGCGGCAGTGGTGGTACCGGGCGAACGCACCCTCAGGCAGAACATTGCGATGGCGAAACGGGCAGGGATTACATGCATCATCGCCGATCCGCTTCTCCAGCCGGTGGGCTCCGGGCTCGTCTCTTCGCTTACGCAGTTCAAACCGACCGGATATCCACTCTTTTTCGGCGCCGGAAATGTCATTGAGCTTCTCGATGCAGATTCCATCGGAGCCACCGCTTTGCTTGCCGGCATGGCACATGAAGTGAGTGCTTCCGTCATCTTTACAAGTGAACATTCAGACAAGACGCAGGGCGCTGTCCATGAGATGCGCCGGGCGACGGAGATGATGGTGCTTGCTGCCGATCGCCCGTACCCGAAAGATCTCGGTATCGATCTGCTCGTGGTAAAAGAGAAGCGCCGGCGCCGTGAACCCCCACTTGAGTACGACACCATCACCAACGCACAACCGGTGCCCGAAGAGATCACGTACGACCCGAAGGGCAACTTCCGGATTGGGATCGAGGGAGACCAGATCGTTGCCGTGATCAACGGGAAGGCGGTGCAGGGAGAGCGCTGGCAGGATGTCCTGCATACCATTCTGGCACACGGGGATGTGACGCTGCTCGACCATGCAGCATATCTCGGCAGGGAACTCTACAAGGCGGAACTCGCGATCCGCTACGGGCGGAGTTTCGAGCAGGACGGGGAGTTCTAAAAGATACAAACCGGTTCCTGGTGGAGTAGGTGCTGGTCTTTTAGAGTAGTAAAGAGAGATCTGACACAGCCAGATCCATGATATTTCAAAGAAGGATTGTGTATGACATTACTAAAAAAAGCCACAGTATCACGGTATCAGCACGTGATAACAAAAAAACCTGTGGAATTTAAGAACACTGCTGGATGGAAAATCAGGAGGATCGTCTGATGCCGGCAATCATCATCCGGGCAGGAAATACCTGGGACGGCGTATCTGACGCCCCCCTCGGACCTCGTGATATCCTTGTCGATGGCGGTGTCATTAAAGAGATTGCAGGAAATATCCCGGTACCTGAAGGTGCAGAGGTTATCAATCTTCGTGACCGGATGGTGATGCCGGGTCTCATCGACTGCCACGTCCATCTGACGCTCAGGCCCGAAATATCGCCAACCTTCTGGAGCCATTCGGGCACATACAAGGGGCTCCTTGGTGCCCAGGCACTTCGGATTCTTTTAATGAACGGGTTCACCACAGTTCGGGATGTGGGGGACATGGATCTTCATGGGTTCACAACGAGGGATCTGAAGATCGCCCTTGCCCATGGTATCATTGAAGGACCACGCCTTATCACATCCGGTCATATGATCTCCTGCCGGGGCGGCCATATGGATGTAACAACACTTCTCTCCCCGGATAATAATGCTGTGGAAAACTGCCTTGCCGATGGACCGGATGAGATCCGGACGGTCGTGAGAAACGAGGTCAAGTGGGGTGCCGACTGGATCAAGTATGCAGCATCGGGAGGGTTCGCATCCCCGTCTGACGATCCGGTTGTGGTCACCTATACTCAGGAGGAGATGGATACTCTTGTTGCTACTGCTACAGAGCTCCATCGGCCGGTCGCTGCCCATATCCATAGCGACGATGCCGTCCGGATGTCGGTGCTTGCCGGCGTCCGCTCGGTGGAACATGGAGCCATGGCATCGAAGGAGACCCTGGCACTCATCGAGAAGAAAGGCGTCTTTTTTATCCCGACACAGTATGTAGGGGTCCGGTCAGCCCGGTTTGCCGACAGTGAGGCATTCTGGGATGCCATGGGTGCAACGCCGGAAATGCGGATAAAAATGAGGAAATACAAAGACTGCCTCCTTGAAACT
>JAPKXU010000246.1 GCA_026394655.1 Methanoregula sp.
AATCATAAAAGATCCAATGATGGGTAATGCTCCCACGGCTGATTTCATCGCAGATACGGCAATATCAACGCTTTTTATTTCAAGTTCTGGGTTGATTTTTTCTTCCATAAAGATACAAATAATTTTATGCGGCTATAAACATCTTTCCGTTTATGAATATAAGAAGAAAAAATGATAACTCCTAATTCAAATCTTTCTCATTTTGCATAAGCAGATATGCCTAGATAAGATCTTTTTTTAAAACAGGTCTCCAGCGAATCATATGAGATCCCATTTTGACCAGATCAAAGTGGGTTAATACCAGTGGATCAAACCTGATCACCAGATGCGCTGCACGATTCTTGCGAGCGGGAGTAAAGGGAACTGCACGGTGATTGAGGGGGAGAGCGGTGCGATCCTCGTCGATGCCGGGTTGAGCACCAAAGAGTTGCTGTCCCGTCTTTCCTGTACGGGATGCCTGCCGGAGACGATCGAAGCGGTCATTGTCACCCACGAACACGGAGATCACATCAAAGGTCTGGATGTCCTCGCACGCCGGCTCGCGATCCCGGTCTATGCGACGGAAGGGACACTTGCCGATTTCCTGAATTGCCGCCGCACATCCAATAAACCGATTGATACCCGTACCTGCCAGCACCACGAGCATTTTTCCATCGGCAACTTTGAGATCGAGCCCTTCGCCACCTCCCATGATGCGGCTGATCCCTGTGGGTTTGTGATCCGCGAGAACGGTGCCCGGTTCGGGTACTGTACCGATACCGGCGTCATCACGCCGCACATGCTCGCCCTGCTCCGGCACTGTGACGGGCTCGTCCTTGAGAGCAACCACTGCCCGGAGATGCTCGCAAACGGTCCATACCCCAAATCGCTCAAGCGACGTATCCGTTCCAGCCGGGGGCATCTCTCGAACGTCGCGGCTTCCGTCGCTCTCCGGACACTGGGAAAAGATATCCCGCAGATCATCCTCGCCCACTTAAGCGAGATCAACAACACCCCGGAGCGGGCACGGGCAGGGGCTCGCGAGGGTCTCGGGCTCTATTACGAGGAGAAGACCCTCATTGTGGCAACACAGGAAGGTTCAAGCCCGGAGTGCCCTCAGCGGATGGTGCTGTGATATCGGGAATTTCTCATCATCTCCTATAACGCGGTACCCTTCTGGTAGGGGAGAGGATGGGCTATCACAACGTTAATCCCTCACGTCAACAAAATCAAAAAGCAGAAAAACCATGTTCTTTGCCGACTTCTCCCGGTGCTGTGAACAGATCGAAGGCATCTCCGGGCGCCTTGGGATGATCGATGTTATCAGCCGCGTCCTGCCCGGGCTCTCACCAGAAGAACTGCCGGTCTTCGTCCGGTTCATCATGGGGCGGATCTTTCCTGACTGGAGCTCGCAGAAACTCGGCATCGGTCCAAACCTGCTCTATGAAGCCGTGGGGTATGTCGCCGGCGTGAAGAAGGAGGATGTGATCGAGAAGATCAACCGCACCGGGGATGTGGGGCAGGCGGTTGAGGAGATCCTGTCAGATAAAAATCCAGAATCCCAAAGGATGTTATTTTTCCACGAGGGTCTCGATCTCTTATCTGTATATAAAGAATTGATTAGCATCTCAGAACAAGGGGGGAAAAAGGCGCAGCAGGGATTGCACCAAGAAAAAATTCAGCGTGAGAAACCGCAACAAGAAAAATTACGTGCTGTGCGTAAACTCTTTTCAACGGTCAACCCGCAGGAAGGGAGATACCTCGCCCGGATCATGCTCGAAGAGCTGCGCATCGGTGTCGGGGAAGGCAGCGTGAGAGAAGCGATCGCAAAGGCGTTTTCTGTCGATTCAGCGCTCATAGAGCACGCAATTCAGGCGTTAAACGATACCGGAGAAGTTGCCCGACTCGCAAAAACCGGTCCCGCTGCACTACAGGACATCCGGATCACGCTCTTCCACCCGGTGCGGATGATGCTCGCCCAGCAGGGCACGATTGCTGGAATGGCAGGAGAGCATGGGGCAGTAGCGGCTGAGTTCAAGTATGACGGTTCCCGGTTCCAATTCCATAAGAAGGGCAACTGGTGCCGGATGTATTCCCGCAGGCTGGAAGATGTGACCGGGGCGCTCCCGGACGTTATCGCACAGCTCCTGGGCTCAACTGAGCATGACGTAATCCTTGACGGGGAAGTAATCGCGATCAAGGATAACAAACCGATGCCGTTTCAGTCGGTACTCCGCCGGTTCCGGCGCCGGCACGACGTGGCGGGGGCACAGGAAGCCATCGCAATGGTACCCAATGTTTTTGATATCCTCTACCTTGACGGAGAGACGCTCATTGACCTGCCTTTTACCGAGCGGCGCAAACGGCTCGAACAGGTAGTGAGCCAATATGTCGCCCCGCAGGTGGTGAGCGGGGACCCGGCAGTAATTGAGAAGACCTACAACGAAGCACTCGGCGCCGGGCACGAGGGGATCATGTTAAAAGTGCTCACATCACCCTACACGCCCGGACAGAGGGGGAAGAACTGGATCAAGATCAAACCGGAGGTGGACACGCTCGACCTTGCGGTGATCGGCGCTGAATGGGGCGAAGGCAAACGAGCGCATGTCTTCGGCTCGTTTCTGGTTGCCTGCCAGGATAATGGAAAGCTTGTCCCGCTT
>JAPKXU010000018.1 GCA_026394655.1 Methanoregula sp.
AATCCTTTCTGATGAGATTTTGGCAAACGTGGCGGTGAAGATGCCAGGCATCGAGCGGATCTCGTCCATCACTTCAACAGGCACCTCGCTGTCTACGTTTAAGACCATGAGCGCCTTCTCACCGGGGTTGATACGCCCCACCTGCATACCTGCAATGTTGATGTTGCACTTTCCGAGGATGGTCGATGCCCTGCCGATGACGCCGGGCTTGTCAAGGTGCCGTGAAACGATCACGTACCCTTCCGGGATCATGTCCATCGTGTAGCCGCCGACAGCCACAATCCGGCTCCGCCCTTTGAAGAAGACCGTGCCGCTAACGGTTTCTTCCGTCGTATCCGTCTTGATCCGTATCGTGATCAGGTTCTTAAAACCATGTGACTCCTGCGTCACCGTCTCCGAAACGGCAATGCCGCGTTCCTTCGCGATAAACTCTGCGTTCACGATATTGACCGGCTGCTGGAGGATCGGGTCAAGGAGCCCCTTCAATGCCAGCCGGGTGACAAACTTCATGCTGCCGGCAAATGCAGAGAGTTCTCCGCCGTAGATACACTCGACTGACGCAAGCCTTCCCTGCACGAGCTGGATCGCAAACCGTCCCATCTTCTCAGCAAGCTGGGCAAACGGTTCGAGCACTTCTGCCTGCTCCGGTGGGATCATTGGTGCATTTACCACGTACTTCGCGGAGCCCCCTTGCAGTACCGCGATGCACTGCTTCGCCACCGAGATAGCGACGTTCTGTTGTGCCTCAACCGTGCTCGCACCGAGATGCGGGGTGACTATGACCTGATCGAGCGTGAGGAGCGGCGATTCAAGTGGGGGTTCGGCTTCAAATACGTCGAGTGCCGCACCTGCCACCTTGCCGCTCTTGATCGCGTCATAGAGCGCTTTCTCATCGATGATCCCACCACGGGCACAGTTGATGATCCGCACGCCATCCTTCATCGTCGCGATGCTCTTCGCGTTGATGACGTGCTTTGTCTCCTTGATGAGCGGCGTATGCACGGTGATCACATCTGCCACTTTGAAGAGCTCTTCAAGGGTCATCACCTCAACACCCAGCTGTGCCGCCCGTTCCTTGGAGATGAACGGATCATACGCGACGCAGTGCATGTCCAGCGCGTTCGCCCGCTTTGCCACCTCGCGCCCAATCCGCCCGAATCCGACGATGCCCAGCGTCTTTTCATTCAGCTCGACGCCCATGAACTTCGAGCGCTTCCACTCCTTTTTCTTGAGGCTCGCCGTTGCCTGGGGAATGTTCCGGGCGAGAGAGAGCATCATTGCCATCGTGTGCTCTGTGGCGGCAAGCGTGTTGCCCTCGGGAGCGTTCGCAACAATAATCCAGCGTTGTGTCGCTGCATCCATATTGATATTGTCCACACCAGCGCCTGCACGCCCAATGAACTTCAGCCGTTTTGCCGCCTCGATCACCTTCGCGGTCACTTCCGTCCCGCTCCGGACGAGCAGGGCATCGTAATCACCTATGATTTTGCAGAGCTCGTCCTCTTTCAAGTCAGTTTTGACATCGACATCAAACACTTTTTTGAGGATCTCAAGCCCTTCCTCTGCCAGCGGATCGCTGACGAGAACTCTCGCGTTTGCCATAAAAACCCATACAATATATGACGCATACCTAATCAGGGTTATTCTTCCCTACGCGGCGATCTCATGCAAAATATCGGAACTTTTCAAAGCATGGTCGCGGGTTATACCGGGGAAAAGGTGCGGGGGTATGTCGGTGACCATTCATTCGTAAAATCCGCGGATTTTTGTGGAGTGCCCCCACTGCAGCACGCTAAATCACTCTATGATAATTATTAAACACGGTGGCGATGAGATCATAGTGGTGCGAGCATGAAAGATGTGCCCAATATACTTTGGCTCGAAGAGATCCGTAAAGAGGATATCATCTCTGTTGGCGGCAAGGGAGCTTCCCTTGGCGAGATGGCGTCGCTGGGGCTTCCGGTGCCCCGGGCGTTCGTCGTAACTGCCCAGGCATTCCGCAGGTTCCTTGTTGAGACTGGTATTGAAGAGAAGGTCTTTGCATCACCGGGAGAACTCAATGTAGAGGATAACGCAGCCCTCGAACGAGCTGCGGATACCGCAAAATCGCTGGTGATGAAAGCGAAGATGCCAGCGGCAATCAAAGATGAGATAAAAAAAGCCTATAAAAAGATGTCAAAGGCGGACCTCATCGTCGCTGTCCGGTCAAGTGCCACGGCAGAAGACTTGCCGGATGCGAGTTTCGCCGGTCAGCAGGAGACTTACTTAAACATCAAGGGTGAAGCGGCGTTACTTACCGCGGTCCAGATGTGCTGGGCATCGCTCTACGGTGCACGGGCGATCTATTACCGGGCAAAGCAGGGCTTTGACGACCGGACGGTCAACATCGCCGTCGTAGTCCAGCAGCTCGTGCATTCAGAGAAGGCAGGGGTCATGTTCACCTCCCACCCGATCACGGGCGAGCCCCACACGATCATTGAAGGTTCGTGGGGACTCGGAGAAGCGGTGGTTTCCGGATCAGTATCCCCGGACAATTACATCTTTGACCAGCGGACAGAGAAGGTCATCAGCCGGAACATTGCAAACAAGAAGATAGAGATCATTGCCGACGGCGACCATGGCACAAAACTCGTCGATATCGATAGCGCACGGCAGGATGCGCAGGTACTCTCTGATGAAGAGGTTGCAAAACTTGCCATGTACGGCAAGATCGCAGAAGACCACTACGGTATCCCTCAGGATGTGGAATGGGGCATCGTAGCCGGGACGATCTATATCCTCCAGTCCCGACCAATAACAACAATCGGAAACAAGAAAGGGGCACAGGGCATGTCTGGACAGAAACAGGACGCTAAAATCATTTTGCAGGGACAGGGTGCAGCACCCGGAAAGGTTGTCATCATCCGGGACGTGAAGGACACAGGAGCCGTCAAGGAGGGCGACATCCTCGTCACCCGGATGACGAACCCGGACATGGTCCCGGCGATGCGTAAGGTTGCCGCAATTATCACCGATGAGGGCGGGATGACCTGCCACGCGGCGATCGTAAGCAGGGAACTGGGCACCCCTGCAATCGTTGGAACCAAGACAGCGACGCAAGTCTTAAAGAACGGGCAACTTGTCACCGTGGATGGCGAACGGGGGCTCATCTACGAAGGGATCTTTGAGAGTGCCGCCCCGGCAAAGGCAGCGACTATAGTGCAGGGTGCTGCACAGATCATCACGGCAACGAGCGTGAAGGTAAACGTCTCTATTCCCGAAGCAGCTACGAGAGCGGCGGCAACCGGTGCCGACGGTGTCGGATTGCTCCGTATCGAGCACCTCATCCTGGGCTTGAACAAGACACCCGGCTGGTTCATCTCAAACCACAAGGAGGAGGAGTT
>JAPKXU010000085.1 GCA_026394655.1 Methanoregula sp.
GCCACTGCCTTGTCCCTTCCGTACTTCTGTGCATATGTCCGTGCATCGCCGACAAACTGGACGAGATCGGGATCTGCGGAAGTGATATCGCTGATATAATTCCCGGCACCGATCCAGTACGTATCATCAACGCGGGTCACGGAGCTGATCTTCGGTTCAGGCGTCAGTTTCATTGAGGGATTCGGGTACATGTAACAGATAAAACCCCCGCAGTTTATCACAAGAGCAATTTCCGTTTGAGTGTACTTCTGCCCGGTTGCATCATTCAGGGGAGAGAAATTCACGCCGATCATATTCGGCTGGAACGGGAGCGCAAGGCAGATCCCGTTGTAGTCCAGCGCGTAGACGTACAGGTCCCCGGAAACAAACGGACCGGTCCGGTTGTTGAACGCAGCAAGTGCTGTTTCTTTCCCGTTCGCCCGGGCATAGGTTGCCGCAGCATCAACAAACACCCGGATCCCGTCGGGTGTCCGGGATGTCCCGAGCGCTGCTGGACCGGTACCCGGCGGTTGGTAGATACCGGACCCAAGCCACCAGTTATCGTCAACCTTTTTCACGTAGCCCAGTTTCTGTTCAACCGTCCGGTTATGCGCCGGGTTGATGTAGTAAAACGTAACAAACCCGGTGCCGTTCTGTGCAGCGTCGCGGAGATTTTTAATGAAGAGATTGCCCTGGGCATCTTTCTCATTGATCCGGTTTATCCCAATCTTTTCCGGGTTGAACGGGTGCGCAATGGTCAGACCATCGAAGTCATACGCGTAGATATAGAGTTCACCTTTGACAAACGAACCGTTGGGGTTTGAAAACTCGGCGAGAGCTTTCTCCTTTCCCATTGCATGTGCATACGCGACAGCGCTGTTTACAAAAGCGACAAGCTCCTCTTGTGTTGCCATCGTGTTTACCGGTGGGTTTGTTGCAGGAGTCACCGCAATCGTCGTTTGCAAAGTCATCGCTTGCGCTTTGAGGCTTGGATTCCCAACGCACCCGGCACTGACAAGCAGCAGACCAATAAAAAGTACAATCAGGATGGACGTGCCGATCAGTCTCATACTGTATACGTAGGGCGAAACACAAGATAAATCCGGCAGAATTTTATCCGGGTCATATTGTTGGCATAAATACAAGAATCGGTTGCCCGGTGGTATTATAGATGTTCAGATCCGGTCCGTGGATCCGGATCTCTGAGGCTTGTGGCAGAAGCGACACAAATGCCATCTCCTGGTCCATGACACCCGGTGCAGGGCAGTACATCTTTGTCAGACCCGGTGCGGTGATAGATAGTGCATACTCTTTTACGGTATAGGTGGAGATGTACCGGTTACACCCGGCAGATCCGGTAACCCTCCCATCCATGCCGAACTTCGCGGTGACGGACGTCCCGTTATACACCGGGACGAGAATGCCCGTTTTATCCGTATACGATTGCAGGGTCCAGTTGTTCGTGACAAGTGTTGTCGCTGCCGATGCACGTGTGTTCGGTATGTTGAAAAAAATAATCAGAAAACACAATAATCCGATGAGTGCCATCACGATGTAGAAGTTCCTGCCCATCGGTGCAGTTTTGGGGATCTCTTGTTCAATGCCGGTAGTGCTTCCGGTTTCTGGTACTACTGACGGGGCAGTTTCGTCATCCATACTATGTACTCGTGCGGCAGGAAAATAACAGGTTGGGATTCAGGTAAGGACTATCGATAGCTCGAAAGAGGAATCGCAGTCCTTCATTGGATAAATTCATCGTACATCTGTTCTATTCGTGGCTTGATCCCCGGAAGATATTCTGTTGCCAGTTTCCACACTGTTTCCGGATTGGTACCGAGATCCTGCCGGCTGATCGTCGTTGTTAATCCCGTGAGGGTAGTCCACGGGATGAGGGAATGTTTTACCCGGACGATCGTGGGTATCTGCTCTGCTGCGCCAGCGATCTTTTTTATGCATTCAACTGTTGTGATGTATGTCGTATCATCGTCAAGGAGATCTTCATAGGTGATCTCCTGTGTTAACTGCCGGATGTGGTTGATGTTATCTACGATATCTTTTAAGAGAATGGGGATGTTTTTTCCCTTCATACCTGGATCACCTCACAAGAGTTCATTATAGAATCTTTTTACGCGTGGATATATCAGGTTACTTTGCTTTAGCGTGAGATGGGCGTGGCGGAGGTTTAAACTTTTCCGGATAAAAAGCCGGTCAACTGGCATGGCGCATTATCGTATATTCCACAAATTGTATCCGGCACTGGTACAAGGTACACCAGGATACCCGGAACCTGATCTATATGAGATGCGATGAAGATACGATCGCATTTTGTATGCTGTGAATCAGGTCCACTCGTATTGTGCGATCGATTGCCTATGTGGTTTTTCCCAAAGTTGCGCGTTTCGTGAGTGCCAGGATCTCCGGTACTCTTCCGCGATGCAGACGATACACTACCGATTTTTACCTTTTAATAGTCGCACGGCTAAGCATATTCATGGATATGTCAGTTGTAAGAAAGTGGATCGTCTTTTTTTTAGGCATTCTCATCGCCATACTGATCGCAGATGCGTGCGCGAACATCATCGCAAACTTATCAGGTATCACCGGACCAACCCGGTTTATTGTCACGTTCATCGTGTACATCGGGATCTTCTTTGCCATTCTTTACGTAATGGAGAAGACGTTAAAAATTTCTTTCTTCGGGTTCAACCACGGATAAAAAAAAGAAACCCCCATCAACTATTATTCCAGTTTTCCGAAAAAATTATCCCGGTTTTGCGTAGTGCCAGTACCGGATTGATCGCCGATAGGGTTTGTGAACAGGATCTCCCGGTGTGCATACGGCATCTCTATACCTTCCGCTTCGAGTGCTGCCTTTACCCGGGGCAGGATCGCGGTCTGGAGTGAGATGTCATCTTTTGTTTTTGCCCAGACTGACGGGAACCAGACGCGGAACATCACTCTCACGCTGTCAGCATCGATATCGCTTACAAATACATCCGGTGCCGGGTTCGCAAGGACGAACGTATACTCTTTGAGAATCCCGGCAATGATGCTTGTAGTTTTTTTCACATCGTCCTCGTACCGGATCCCCACTACATAGTCATAGCGGCGTGCGACGTGCGCGAAGAAGTTGGAAACGTCCGAGGAGTAGATCTGGTCATTGGGGATCTGAACATGCACGCCACTGGTTGTCCGGATAAGCACAGAGAAGAGCCGTGTCGAGATCACCGTCCCCGAAACCTCCCCGGTACTGATGAAATCCCCGGTCTTAAACGGGTTCTCGTACAGCATGGCAAGACCCCCAACCATGTTCGAGATCACTTTCTGGCTTGAGATCCCGATAATCGCGATAAGCGCTACTAAGATCAAAGCAAAGATCGTGACACTCAGGTCAAAGAATCCCGGTAATGAAAAAACAAAAACGAGAAGGATCAGGAACACGCGAACAAAGCGGGTAAGAAGGGCGAGCTGATCCGGTTTAAGCCGGTGGCTCAGTTTTAACTTGAAATAGTGGGCGAGGATGAGTCCCACAATGTACGCGATAATAAGGAGGATAAAGAACGTGACGATCTCCCGCGTGCTTGCGGTGCCGATCAGGTTCGTCTCATCAGAGAGGGTACTGATAACCACTGTTGAATTAGGCAAACCCTGCATGATCATGCCATACCAGACTCCATCATGTAACCCTTTCCGGGACCGACCGCAAATTTACGTGAGGTGTACAGGTCTATCGATTTGTTCGGGCACCCTGCCGGTGCCGTCGGTGCGAATGTCGTAAGAGCGATCAATGGGGACAAGATTTCCATTGTCCCGGTCATACCCACCCGGTCACCATAGAACAGGTTCATGTGGTGACTGTCAAAGACGGCTCGCGTGACCTCGACGGTCTCAGTGCAGTGGTTCACGAGCGAAAGTTCAAGCGCCCCCTCACGGTGCAACTCGGTTTCCGGGATTTTATGGAACAGGGCACTCTGGTACCACCGGGTGATAACTCCATTACTCGGTGGTCCGTACAGGGAAAATTTGGTGGGGACAAGTGAAAAGATATCAAGGACGCTCATTTCATGGCGGAACTCAAAAAATACGCCAATCTCAACCGGAAATTTCAGGTATATTGTCTTCTGTGCCGCCGGGGGGAGGACGAGGGTCGGGAAGGCGATCTCTAAGTGATGCGTGATCTCCTGCGGCAGGTTCACCGGTTCGACCGGGCAGATATGAATTGCGTCGTAATCGGTGCCAAGATATTTTTCAATCCGTGTTCCGTTGCATTCACGTATGTATACTGGGATTGTGCCAGCCTGGTCGATTCGCAGGTTTACCTCAGGATCCGCATATACGAGATCCCGTTCGTAACGCCCAAACACAAAGATCTGTACATCTGCGTCTGCAATAAATGTGACGAAAGATAATGGCGAAGTAAGCGATCCCAGAATCTCTCTTTTCCGGGTTGGCTCGAAGGATAAGCGGGTTAATCCTAAATGGAGAGAATGCTAAAAGTATATTCAGAAGGAATAGGGGAAATTTCATGGATGCGAAGCTTTCATGCCTTGTGAAGGGATTAATTGGCGTAATATTCGGGTTTCTGGCAATTATGATTCCGGGTCCTACGCTTGCAACATTTTCAGCATTATTCTGGGTCCTTATCGGACTGGGACTCATCATTTGCGTCTTCCTTGCGATCACCTCCCACAGTGAAGGATCGTTATTCTGGTTTCTTGCGGCAACAGCATTTGTGATCATTGGGCTTTTATCCCTCATATTCCGCGAATTCATCACCATCATCTTCATTGTCGCTATCGCCGCCTTGGCATTCTATTCCGGTTTATCCGGGATTACGCTCGCGCTTTCCCGCCCGAAATCAAAATATTACCTTATTGGCGGGACGTTTGTCATCGCAGTCATCCTGCTTGTGCTGCTTATCAAGTACATACCAGTCACGCTCGACAATCCCATCCTAACAATTCTCGGTGTATTCTCGCTTGTCTTTGGGTTCTTCTCCATCCTGATGGGTCTGTATATCAAACAGGAACCTCCAGTCCAGGCACCGGTGTATTCGGCAAAAACCAATATCTTCCAAAAAGAAAAGGAATAATCTCCTATCATTTGCTATTCCGGGGCAGAGCAGGAGATTCCCATGCCTCCCATTCCGGAGAGTTTCACACATGCCCTATGATATCGTTGTGATTGGTGCCGGACCGTCCGGGACTGCTGCTGCACGCGTATGCGCAGAGCATGG
Source organism: Methanoregula sp. (assembly GCA_026394655.1). GTDB lineage: Archaea > Halobacteriota > Methanomicrobia > Methanomicrobiales > Methanospirillaceae > Methanoregula. The sequence continues at coordinate 5,216 of JAPKXU010000085.1, forward strand.
ACTCTCTACGCTCTGCATCGAGGAGCACGGGACGATTGGTTACCCGGTGCAATGCGCCGGGCTCCTTTCGAATGCTGCGTTTGCGGAATGCCGGGTCTCCCAGAGAACAATTTTAAACACCGTGTCCGGCGCCCGTGTCGTCACCGGTTCTGGTAGTGAACTCACGTTCGATGCACAGGCAACAAAAGCGTACGTGGTCGACCGTGGGGCGCTTGACCGGGAGATGGCAGAAGCTGCTGCCGCAGCCGGTACAGAGTTCCGGCTCAAAACGGCGGTGTGCGATGTCCGGGACTCGACTGTCATCACACGGGGCATCAACGGGCATGAGGAGATCCCCTTTAAGATCCTCATAGCCGCAGACGGTCCGCGGAGCACCATCGCCCGCTTGTACGGGTTTTCCCGTGCGAAGGTATATCTCTCCGGTATCCAGGCAGACATTCCCGGTGACTGCGACGAGCATCTTGTAGAGTTGTATCCTGACGCATCCCCGGAATTCTTTGGATGGAAGATCCCTACGGGAAACGGCAGGGCACGCGTCGGGTTGTGCGGGCAGACACTGGTGCGGGAACGGTTTAATGCGCTTCTCGAAAAGACTGGTGGTACGTCATCCCTGCATCTTGTCACCGGGACACTGCCGCTTGGGGTGATGCCCCGGACATACGGGCACCGCACGCTCTTTGTCGGGGATGCCGCAGGTTTTGCCAAGCCCACAACCGGTGGAGGAGTCTATACCGGTATCCGCTCGGCACGGCACGCGGCGGAGGTGGCAGTCTCCTGCTGTGAACATGGCACGTTTGACAATGGAGCACTTGCGGATTACGAGCGCCGGTGGCAGGCAGATATAGGGAGGGAACTCGCACTTGGGTTCCGGCTCTTTTCCATGCGGCAGAAGATGTCATCTGCGAGTATTGACGGGTTGATGCAGGCACTGAATGATCCGGCAATGATCTCTGCCATTGTGCAGTATGGCGACATGGACCGCCCCGGGACACTTGCCCGGCAGCTCCTGAAAAATCCCCGGGTGCTCCGGTGGGTTACGCCGGTTCTCGGTGCTACAATACGCTCGCTTTTCTGAATGGGAAAAATACCATTACCACGTACAGGGCGCACAATAGTGCGCACAGTAAAACAGAGTCCGGCACTGGTCATCCTTCGGTATTATCGTTCACGGTTTTTTGCCGAGAATGTCCGGGCGGGTGCGCTCGATGAAGGCGACCATAAATCCGGTGACAACTGACTCGATCACGGCAACTGCGAAGTTTACAGCAGCGATGAGGGTCAACCCGTACAGTACCTGCCCCTGGGTCTGGGTAACGCCCTGCACACCGGAGATGAGGATGATCGCAATCATCGCAATATTGCCGAGGCAAAGGCTCACAAAACTGGCGACGGCAACACGGGAAAATGTGCCTTTGATGACGTTTTTTAATCCGGCATAGAGTGCCCATGCCGCCGTGACTTCGATCACGTTGACGAGTGCATTTGCCCCGATTATGCTCCACCCGCCATGCCCGATAGCAGCAGTAAAGATATTGACGATGAGGACGACACATGCACCAATGGCGGGACCGACAAGGATA
>JAPKXU010000292.1 GCA_026394655.1 Methanoregula sp.
AGGACAAAAAGAAACTCTTCACCCGGGGCTTTGGCAAACACACCGGGCTTGGTCTGTTCCTCTCGCGGGAAATTCTCGCCATCACCGGCATCACCATCACCGAGAACGGTGTACCGGGCAAAGGCGCCCGGTTCGAGATTACGGTGCCGAAAGGAGCGTGGCGGATGGCTGGAGTGGATGCGTGATGACCCCAGAAAAAAAGAAGAAGCCAAAAGAAGAAGGACACTAAGGGACTGCGACTATGCTCATTTTAGACTTAATCATCGGAATGCTCATCATCTCCGGGATAAGCATGGCATGCCTCGGGATATACGGCAGGCGTTTTGCAGACAGGATCCCTGCAGCAGTCCCGTACATGCTGATCATGTTCTCAGCCGCAGTCTGGGCGTTTGTCTATGCTTTCGAGTTCCTGACCGACTCGCTCCCGCAGAAGATTGTATTCCATAATCTTCGCTTCCTCGTCCTCCCTTACTTCTCGGTTCTGGAACTCTGGCTGGTCATTGCATTTGTGAAAAAGAACGAATGGCTGCGGAAGGACTGGGCTGCATTAGCCCTGATCATACCGGTTGCCGCCACCATCCTCGCGCTAACCAGCCCGTTCCATACCCTGTTCCGGTATAACTTCTCACTAAATACGTCCGGGCCTATACCGGTGCTCCAGTATTCCGAAAGCGCATTTTTTACGCTGTATAGTTTTTATTCGTTAATCCTTCTCGTCATTGCAATAATCATCCTTATTGTCGAGAGCAGGAAACGGGGGTCGCTCTTAACTGAGCAGACGCTCATTTTCCTTGTCGCTCTTGCTATACCAACCGTGATCAATTACCTGTTTGTTTTCGGAGTGACTCCTGTTGCCGGGGTCAATATGACCGCCCCCCTCTTCTGGATTGCCGCCATCCTGTATACGGTAGCGCTCTTCCGGTACCGGTTTTTGGATATTATCCCTATCGCACGGAGCCGGCTGATCGAGTCCATGAGCACCCCCATGCTGGTGCTGGACACGGGTGGTCGGATCATCGACCTGAACCCCGCAGCCTGCACGCTTTTCTCCACCTCGATCCGTGTTGCAGTTGGCAAACCGGTGAACGGGATTGCTCCCGACTGGCTGGATTTTCTCTTATTGTGCGAGTCAGAAGAGACAAGCCGTACCGACCTTGTCCGGGGTCAGGGAGCCGGCGCACGTTTCTATGAAGGATCTGTTGAACTAATCCGTACCTCGTCCGGGGAACCGGAATGCAGGCTTGTCGTCCTGCAGGATGTCACGGATCGCAAACGGGCGGAGGATTCGCTACGACAAGAACAACAATTTTCAAAATTAATGTTAGACAGCCTCCCCGGAATCTTCTACCTCTACACCTATCCTGAAAACAGGATGGTACGCTGGAACAAGCAGCATGAGACACTTTTAGGCTATACGGCTGAAGAGATAAAGGGCAAGTTGGGTACGGACTTGCATCTACCAGAATACAAAGATGCAGTGTTAAAAGCCATAGATGAGGTGATGGAAAAGGGCCAAAGTTCGGTTGAAAGTACCCTCTTGACGAAAGATGGTCATCCGATACCCTTCTTCTTTACTGGTGTTAGATTTGAGGTACAGGGACAGCTCTATTTTATGGGGATTGGGATTGACATCACCGATCGCAAGCGGGCGGAAGAGGCACTGCAGCGGGCAAACAAACAGTTGAACCTGCTCTCTTCCATCACCCGGCACGATATTCTCAATCAACTGATGGCGCTCAAGGGGTACCTCTATCTCTCGCATGAGGTGATCGACAATCCGACGACACTCATCGAGTACATTAAAAAAGAGGAGAAGGCAGCGAATACTATCGAGCACCAGATCACGTTCACGAAGGATTACCAGGATCTGGGTGCTGCAGCTCCTGCATGGCAGAATGTGAATGCAAGTATCAATAAGGCTCTTT
>JAPKXU010000319.1 GCA_026394655.1 Methanoregula sp.
CCATACAGTCTCACGGATAGACCTGCGGCATACGAGAGTATCGAAATCTCCTGGATCAATCCTGCCGTGATCACAACCGGGAAGATCCATTTCAGCGTACTCGGGTCTTGGATGAGAGAGAAAAATATCGACCCCACACATGTAGTCCTGTTGCGGAGCCATGATCTCGTCTGGACTGAACTCCCGACAACGTTTGATCACACGAACGGGGATATCTATTATTATAACTCCGATACGCCCGGTTTCTCGTACTTCGCAGTCTCTGAGAGACGAACCACTCCTGCTGCAAGCGCAACCCCGCTGGTAACGGTATCGCGAACAGCTGAAGTACAACCGGCTTCGCCGTTGGGTACGGCAACTGCAATCACAACATCCGTTCCAACAAAGACCCGCACCCCGGTACCTGCTACCCCGGCTCCAGAAGCCGGGAGCGGTTCTCCCGTGTTATACTATCTCGCCGGTGGGGTGATCGTTGTGCTGCTTATTGCCGGGTTCTTCATCGGCAAGCGCTGGCGGCGGGTCAGGCAGAATCCAAAACTCTAATAGAATGGGGAGATCTCCCCAATTTTTTCAATCGTGACCCTCCCGCTTTTACTGACCCTGTTGACGTCTGTATTTATTGTCTGATACCCCCTCTATTACATTCACCCCACACACCCGAGTGCCTGTAACCCGGCACGGGAAGAATCAATGCTTATGTGGAATAGTCTCACGACCAGTAGACAGGTGTTGCTCCGGATTGAGCACGACCATTATTATTTTTTCCTGCCCAAAGTTGAAGATTCAATTTGAATTTTGGTGTAAATGTGTCCGACTAAAGAGATTCATTATTAAGTGCAACACCGTATAGGCAACAAAACACGGCGATACCATGGGGAACTATAACAATGTCAGAGCGATAAAGCCGAAAGGGATCGAGAATAAACGTGCATTTTTAATTGGTGGCGGGGTGAGTTCTCTCGCTGCCGCGTTTTACCTGATCTATGACGGTCATATGGACGGGAAAATGATCACCATAGTTGAGAACCTGCCGGTCCTCGGCGGGAGTATGGATGGATCTGGGGATGTGAAAAAAGGTTTTCTCTCTCGGGGTGGGCGGGAAATGGAGGAGCATTATGAGTGCAGCTGGGATCTCTTCAGCCATATCCCTACCATCGAGAATCCTTCCCGGACCGTTCTGGAGGATTTGCGGGAAGTGAACAGGATCGATCCGAACGTTGCTGCCTGTCGCCTGATGCACAAGTGTGGGGAAAAGATCGAGCGGGACACCCTCGGGCTCTCCGGTCACCATATCAGGCAACTGGAAAAACTCGTTATGGCAACAGAAGAAGAATTAGGGGCGACAAAAATCGAAGAATTCTTCGACGACTCGTTCTTTGCAACCGATTTCTGGTATTACTGGCGGTCGATGTTTGCTTTTGAGAACTACCAGAGTCTCGTGGAAATGAAACGCTATGTGCACCGGTTCATCCATCACCTGCCCAACCTGAGCCGGCTCCGGCAGATCATGTTTTCCCGCTACAACCAGTACGAATCCATGATCCTGCCGTTGCAGAAATGGCTGGAAGCGCAGGGCGTGAACTTCCATACGGGCGTCCAAGTTACGGATCTGGCGATGGATATCTCCCCGGGTTCCAAAACTGTCACCGCAATTCATCTGGTGAAGAATGGCGAGGCAGAAACCGTAAAAACGACAAAAGACGATCTGGTTTTCTTCACATGTGGTTCGATCACGGAGAATTCAACTCTTGGTACTATGGATACACCGGCACCGGTGAACCGGGGCCCGGGGGCGTCCTGGGAACTCTGGAAAAAGATCGCTGCAAAAGAACTGTCCTTTGGCAGACCCGAAGTCTTCTGTGGCGATATTGATAAAACCAAGTGGGAATCCTTTACCATTACCTGCACAGATTCCCGGATGGTTGATCTGCTTAAGAAATTGACGGGCAGGGATCCGTATTCGGGAAAACTGGTAACCGGAGGAATCATGACCGCTGTCGACTCCTCCTGGCTCTTAAGCGTCACCTGTCACCGGCAGCCCCATTTTACAAACCAGCCGAAGAACACGATTGTCCTGTGGGCTTATGGTCTGCTGCCGGATAACGTGGGTGATTACGTCAAAAAGAAGATGGAAGACTGCACCGGGGAGGAGTTGCTGCGAGAACTGCTCTATCACATGGGAGCGGGAGATCTGACTGAGGAGATCGTTGTCAGCGCTACGGTTATTCCCTGCATGATGCCTTACATCACCAGCCAGTTTATGCCACGGGTCAAAGGAGACCGACCGGAGGTAGTGCCAAAAGGGAGTGTTAACCTTGCATTCCTGGGACAGTTTGTGGAGATTCCCGGGGATTGTGTTTTCACCGTCGAATACTCGGTGCGTTCTGCAATGATGGGGGTTTACACCTTGCTCAATCTTGATAAACAACCCCCCGAGGTCTGGCCTAGCCAATACGATCTGCGGGTCATTGCAACGGCTATCAAATCCCTGCACGGCGACAAGCATGTCCCGGGAGAAGGACTGGTCCGCTACCTGCTTAAGGATACAAGCATGGCAGGATTGATTTAACCGGGTTATCGATCAGGTTGCCGGTTACTGTTCGTGTGTTGTATTACGACACTATATTTTTTTGTCATCCCGCCGGAAAGATCCTCCGGGGGTTCATCTCGCTTACGCTGACCTCGATCTGGCACTCACTGGTAGTACCGGTACCGTCCGGCTCCTTGACGCATCCGAGACTGTCTGGACGGCTCACCTGTCCACGGCAGGGCTCACCCTGAATCTCGTCATCGACACACAGTTGCACACGGTGCCGATGCGGTCACTGACGCCCGTGCTCACCGGGCACAACCGGAAAGCGGCGTTGTTTGTGCCGGCTGAAGATGTGACTCTGGATGCAGGTGGTGAGAACCCGGCAAATCATTTTTTGGGTTTAATGGTGTGCTTCAGATTTACAGCTAATCCCCCGCATATGACAAGCCGAACCGTGCTGTCGTCGCGGGTTACATCAACGGGATCAGAAATACCCCTATTAAAAAAAGTGCAATAGATAATCGAACAGTCAGACCATGCTATGAGAATGCCCGTTCTTCACCTTTCTTCGCAATCATATCCAGTAAAATTTCTTTACATTCCGGGCTGGGGATATCCCGCCCCTCATTTTTTGCAGTTTCCAGCCATAGATTTATTGCGATCTTGACCTCATACAGCGCTGCTTCCTCTGTTTCCCCAAATGCAGAACAGCCGGGCAGTTCGGGGACTACCGCAATATATCCCTCATCTGCATCGCTGTAAAAAATTTCTATTGCATATTTATACACGGTCATCCACCTCCAGTAGTGAATAGTTCTCAATTACTTTACACAATTGTTTTACCTGATAAGACTTTGCTTTACCGCCAACATCCTGAAAATTTAACATCTCACGTACATCCTCCCGGACATAGATCCTGTGACTTCCCCGACCTCCCCGACAGATAAATCCAAACTTTTCTGCCGCATTGCACAAAAAATCAAAACGTATATTTTTTGCATGATCCTTCAGATGCGTGTAGGTTTCGCGCTTGTTCATTGGTGTGACATATTACACACGAGAGGGGATAAAATATAAGTCTTTGATTCTCGTCCCAAACATCGGTTTAAAATTGTGTTCCCGGATGTAGATTTTTCTGGCTCCTGGACAGTTAATGTGGGCATGGGTAATGATGCATTCGGTTCGCAAACGGTCGGATGATCCCATGGGCATCCTTCCGGGAGCGGAACCGTCACAACCGGTCATTACCGCAAAGAGCGCCGCTGTCTATGCCGGCTGAGGATATGGCACCGGATGCCGGGGGGCGGGACTGGCAATCTCAATTTTAATGATTTGAGTGTAAATTGGACAGGTACACATTTTTTCCCAATCATATACGATATATACCCGGAATCTCAAGTGCATACATAATGACTTCAGCTGCGTGGAAATGGTCTTTGAGCTCCGTCGCGGGTATGGCGGCGCTCATCATCTACAGTGTATTCACGTTCACATCAGTTGCTCTCTATCCTGCTCCCTATAACCCGATCTATGACTGGCTCAGCAATCTCGGAAATGTTAATTTCAACCCGGCGGGAGCCTTCTTCTTCAACACCGGGTGTATCCTTACGGGGATTATCCTGGTACCATTCTTCGTTGGGCTGTACAGATGGTATGAGCCAATCAGATGGAAAAAGATCCTCCTTCTCGCAGGACAGGCGGTAGGTATCTTCGCTGGTGTGGCACTGATCATGGTAGGCGTATTTCCCGAGACGGATATCGCCAGTCATATGCTGGCTGCAGGTTTAATGTTCAAAGCCCTTTTTGTTGCAATGGTTCTCCTCAACTTGGGGGCACTCTTCACCCACCCCCGGTTCATGCGATGGGTGGGATATTA
>JAPKXU010000106.1 GCA_026394655.1 Methanoregula sp.
TCCGGGCTCGCGGAGACAAAACACCCTTCATCCTCTTTACCGGAAAAGGGCGTGAAGAGGTGGTGATCGAAGCCCTGAACAGCGGTGCGGACTTCTATCTCCAGAAAGGCGGCGATCCGGGCGCACAGTTTGCCGAACTCTCGCACAAGATCAGGCAGGCTGCCGCCCGGAAAATGGCGGAGGACTCGCTCCGGAAGAGCGAAAAACGGCATCGGACGATCCTCCAGACGACCATGGACGGCTTCTGGATTGTCGACGCCAAAGGGAATGTCACAGACGTCAATGAAACCTATTGCCGCATGTCGGGCTATACACGAAAAGAGCTGCTGAAATTGCATATTACCGCTCTTGACGCTGTCGAGGCCCCGGTCGAAACAGCGGAACGTATCCGGCGCATCAAAGCGAATGGATCGGAAATCTTCGAAACACGTCACCGCAGGAAGGTTAGCAGCGTCTTTGACGTCGAGGTGTCCACGACATATCTGAACGCGGACGGCGGCAGGATCATCTGTTTCTGCCGTGACATCACCGGGCGCAAACAGGCGGAGCGGGCGCTCGTGGAGAGTGAAGCCAACTACCGCCTGCTTGCTGACAATGGGAACGATACCATCTGGATACTGGGGTTTGATGGAATGTTCACCTATCACAGCCCCGCAGTAATGAAATTGCGCGGTTATACGCCGAGTGAAGCCAATGCTATCAGTATCGAGCAGACATTATGCCCGGAAAGTCTCTCTGTCATAGAAAAAATGTTTTCCGAAGAATCAGAAAAACCGATGCGTGAACGGTGGTCGGACCGGGTTCTTGAACTGCAGATATTCCGAAAGGATGGCAGTGCTATCTGGATTGAAGCTGCAGTCCGGGCGATTCGGGACAAGGAAGGCAATATCACCGGTTTACTGGGGAATGCACGTGATATCACCGAGCGCAAGCTGGCGGGAGAAGCGCTGAACGAGAGTGAGAGACGGTTCCGCGAGCTCTCGGACATGTTACCCCAGATCGTGTATGAAACAGATGCGAATGGAATGCTGACGTACGCAAACCGCATCGCATTCGAATGGTTTGGGTATACGGAGGAAGAGTTCAGGCAGGGGCTTAATCTCCTGCAGATGCTTGCCCCGGATGACCGTGAGCGGGGCGGGGCGGCTTTCCGTGCCATACTTGAGGGGAAGGGAAGGATAGGGATTCCGGACGAATACCGGGCACAAAAAAAAGATGGAAGTACATTTCCCATCACCGTTTACCATTCACCGGTTATCGTGCAGGGCAGGATCACCGGGCTTCGGGGCATCATCATTGACATCACCGAACGCAAGCTGGCAGAGCAGATGCTCCAGGAGAGCGAGCCCGTGACTGTGTTTTCATCACTTCACCTGATGGACAGTTTATCGATTTCAATGATGCAACGCTTGAGATGTTCGGGTATGATAATCGGGAGGAAATGTCTAAAGTACCAATCTCCTCCCTCTATGCACACGCTGAAGATCGGCCCATGTTTCTGAACCAGATTGTACGGGACGGATATGTAAAAGAGTTCCCGGTCCAGTTGAAGCGACGGGATGGAACGGTCATTGACTCGCTCATCACGAGTGTACCCCTGCGAAACCCTGATGGTACCATAAAGGCGCTTATCGGTACAGCCCGGGATATCACCGAACGCAAGCGGGCGGAGCAGGCGCTCGTGGAGAGCGAGGATAAATACCGCTCATTGATTGAAACAACCGACACTGGTTTTGTCTTTATTGATCAGGATGGTTTAGTGCTTGATGCAAATCCCGAATATGTGCGTCTTACCGGATACCATGATTTGAGAGAAATTGTCGGCAGAAGTGTCATAGAATGGACTGCCGATTATGAAAAAGAAAAAAATGCAGCAGCGGTCAGGATCTGCTTTGAGAAAGGATCCATAAGAAACCTGGATATTGACTACGTGGACTCAAAGGGCAACATCACCCCC
>JAPKXU010000226.1 GCA_026394655.1 Methanoregula sp.
AACTCTTTACTGCGGTTGGAAGATCCATACTCACCATGGTCGTTATCAATAAAAGATAATTTTGATTGCGGGACAAAAACCCTACAATTTCACGGATCAATACACTGAAAAAATCAGGCGGGGTTTAAAACCCCGGTCTCCCTGTTATTACGGGCGTATTATCAGATCGATTTGTATTACCTTGCGGACTTTGCTTTTGTACCGAGCGCGGAGACTTTTGCCCTGCGCATGCGCCTGCGGATGAGCGGGCTTGCGGTGGATTCGTTCATGCCGGAGCCACCAGAACGGTCTCCTCCGCGCCTGCCGCCGCGTCCTCCGCGACGGGCACCGCCTCTGCCACCACCGCGACCTTTCATCTCTTCATTTGCCTGGTCCATCTTTTTTAGGTTCACGCTTGACCTGAACCGCTGGTTCGGACCCGGTGACTTGAGTTCGCCCTCTTTCTTTGGGACGAGACGGATCTGTCCCTTAACGCCTTTTATCTGTGCCCAGATGGTTGTGCCTGTTTTGCCCATAATTAAACTCCTTATCTAATTCTGCCCACCCACTCATAAATGTTCGCGCCTGTTATCCGGCTCGAAGAGGTTAGGTACGAAAGATTTTTGATTACTTTCCTGATATTGTCTGGTTGAGCTGCCGTTTTAAGATCTCACTTACTACTTTTCCATCAACTGAACCCCGGACTTCTGCCATGACGATCCCCATGAGTGGTCCAATGGCTGCCATCTTCTTTTGCCGGATGAACTCGGTCCGGTCTGCGATGATCTTTTGTATGATCGATTCAAGTTCTTCACGCGACACGGCAGGGGCGAGTTTTTCAATTGCCTGTCCAACTGGGTTACCCGATGCGATACTTCGCACGAGATCCGGCACTGCCTCTTTTGCTGCTCTCCCCGTCTCCACCGCGTGCCAGATGGCAAGGTAATCGTTATCTGAAATATTCTTGATCTCAACACCCTCCCTACGAAGTTCGGTGGCGGTGGAGAGTATGGTGAAGGCAGCCAGCTTTGGTTTGATCCCTTCTGTTACTGCGCGCTGGAACAACGGGAGTTTATCTGATGCAGCGAGTTGCAGGGCATACGGAAGATCGATCGCGTAATCATGTGCAAACCGTTCCGCTTTGACGGTTAATAGTTCCGGGACTGCAACTGCACCCCAGCGTGCTTCGTTGATGCAGACCGGGAGCACATCTGTCTCCGGGTACATGCGCGCTGCGCCGGGAAGCGGGCGCATGTACGCGGTGCTCCCGCTCTCCAGCATTTTCCGTGTCTCTTCCGGCACCGGATGATCCGAGAGCGCGAGTTTCGCCCGGAGGATGACCTGGTTAGCGGCACATGTTGCCTGCTTCTCGCTGGCACCCGCAACAATGATGACACAATCTGAAATTTGCGCTTTCATGTGCTGGCGGAGCGACGCCACTTCTTCAGCTGTCACACCATATGCCGGCAGTTCATCGGTGTGAAAGATCCCCCCAACTCCGCATTTCTTGGCATAGTCCGACATCTCGCTCCCGAGCCGTCGGTCAGCTTGGATCTCGCGCCCCACAAGACCCGCAAAACCCGGGAGCGTAAGCCCGTAGCATTTCTTAGCGCGTTTCAGGATGGCGGATTTCGTTTCTTTGAAAAGATGAGTAACATCCTGTATAGCGGTCGGATCAACAGTTGCACCCCGCTCTTTTAACTCATCACGGATCGCGATGAGCTGCTCCTGCCGCCGCATTTCGCGCCGTACCACCTCGGCAATTAAGTCAAGTTCCTGAACGCCCTTGATCTCGACGCGTGCCCCTCCGGCAATGGAGATGTTGACATCCTGCCGGATTGTGCCGATCCCCCGCTTCACACAACCGGTGGATCGCAGGACCATGCCGATATATTCGGCTACCTGCTGTACTTCGTCAGGAGTATGCATACAAGGTGAGGTGGTGATCTCAACAAGCGGTATTCCCAAGCGATCGAGTGAGAAAGTTTCATCCTTCACCCGTTGTGCTGCCTCCTCCTCAAGGCAGATTGTCTCTATCTGCCCGCTGTTTGGGAGTATGCCATTTACTGCGATAAGTGCGGTGCGCTGGAAACCGCTGGTGTTCGAACCATCGATCACCAGTTTTCGCATCATATGCACCTGCGGGACAGGAGTCATTGAGAACATTTTTGCGATGGTGAGGCAGACACTCAAAGCCTCTTCGTTTAAGGGTGCCGGAGGTTCCTCGTCATTCTCGACAAGGCAGGTAGTATCGTACGTGTAATAGCAGAACATCCGGTCACGTTTCATCTCTTCCTGTGCCGCCCGGTCGATCTCGCCCATCTCGCTTTCGGTTGCGCGGAGATAGCGGTGGAATTCGCCCGTATGATCTCCGGTTTCACGGAGTGTGGTGGGGCAGCGGCAGAACAGTTTCTCACGGGTATCCAGCTGTTGGTGGATCTCGATCCCCGCAGTAAGCCCGACTCGCTTATAGTCCATGGGCGCTCCTCCGCAGGCTCTCCCCTTTGAGATCCGTTCTCATGAGCATGGCTGCTTTTTCCGGTGTGTGTTCATTGCCTAGCACCCACATCATCTTGACGAGCGCTGCTTCCGGGAGCATGTCACTCCCTTCAATGACTCCCGCTGCAAGCAGGTCACGTCCTGTATCATATACCCGATCACATACCCTGCCGTGCATACATTGGGAGGTCATGACAACGAGCGTTCCGCTGTCAATAAGCGCACGGATCTGCGGGATTAGGGCGGTGCTGACGTGCCCGAGCCCGGTACCGGAAAGGACAAGCCCTTTGTAGCCTTCGTAATGAGCAAGAATCTCGGGGGGCATACCTGGGTAGAACTGGACAAGCCCACACCGTTCTTCAAGGGCTTCGTGAATGGCGGGTTCATGCGTTCCTCGTCGTATAGCGTGCACACCCAAGCTTACTGTTCGAGAAGTATAGTCAACGTAACCAACCGGATCGATCCCGATACTCTGGAACGCATCCCGCCGGGAGGTGTGCATCTTTCTCACCCGTGTCCCGCGATGGATGGCGCAGCGATCATCGCTTGTGGTCGCATGCATCACGACAGCCACTTCTCCGAGATCACTTCGTGCAGCGCTTGCCGCACAGACTGCATTCATCGCATTGTCACTTGAGGGGCGATCAGCGGAGCGCTGCGAACCGACAAAGACGATCGGTACTGGCGTGTCGATCATAAAACTTAACGCCGCGGCACTATATGCCATCGTATCGGTGCCGTGCGTGACGATGATACCGGTGACCCCACGTTTGATCTCGTCGTAGACCGCACGGGCGAGCTCCTGCCAGATCGCAGGAGTTATGTTTTCGGAGAGAATGGTGTACAACTGTTTTGTGCGGTAGCGCGCAATCCCGGCAAGCGCGGGAATGGCAATAAGAATATCATCAGCATCAAACTGGCTCGTTACCGCGCCGGTCCGGTAATCAATCCGGCTCGCGATGGTGCCGCCGGTCGAGATAATGGAAAGTTCAGGAAGTGAGGGATCCTGGCTGAACGGCACGGATCTGGGCGTTGTTGTTGCGGCATGTGCAACGAAGGTGCAACAGTCTGCATCAATCCCGATATTGTAGCCACTCCCTAGTTTGATGACTGCCATACCATCGCGCTTGGTGATGTATGTCCCGTTCCGGGTCGTTCCGCCATAGGTGCAGGTCACCAGATCGCCGGATGTGAACGGAGAATTTATGCTACCAGCCTCCGTGCGTCAGCGATCATATCTTCTTTTGCTTTCGAGAGTCTGGCAAGCCTCTCATCAATGAGTGCCGAGTCGGCATCGAGTTGTTTTTTGCGCTCTTCGGATGCAATCTTTGTTGCAAATGGTGCCGGTCCACCGGGAGCCTTCCGAAGGGCAATCGAGTAGTTCACATCAAGGGCTTCATTGATCTGCTGCTGGGTGAGTCCCTTGCCCACAAGTGATATCCCGACATTAAGATCTTTTGCCGCCTCTTCAAGGGTTTCCAGTGACAGGCTCTCCTTCTGGACTGCCCGTCCCACAATATTATGGGCGGTGCGGAACGGGAGACCGAAGTTCCTGACAAGCGTGTCGGCAAGTTCGGTGGCGGTGGAATACCCTTTTCCTGCCTCTTCCTTCATCCGTGCAGTGTCAAACGTTGCGCTTGAGAGCATTTCGATGAGGAGTCGCAGGCTTTCTTTAACATCCCGCATCCCCCGCCACAGGTTGGGGGTGAGTTCCTGGAGGTCCCGGTTGTAACTCATGGGCAACCCCTTGACCGTGATGAGTGCCCCGGTGTATGCCCCGAAGACCGAACCGGTCTTTGCCCTCATGATCTCTGCTGTGTCCGGGTTCTTCTTCTGTGGCATGATAGATGACGTTGAACAGAAGGCATCATCGAGAGTCACGAACTTTACAAACGATGAGCTCCAGATGACCAGCTCCTCGCAGAGCCGGCTTACGTTTGCCATGAGGATGGTGAGATCTGCGAGCGTTTCGAGTGCGAAGTCCCGTGTCGCCACCGCGTCCATGGTGTTCGTCACAAGGCTGTCGAACCCGAGCAGGCGGGCGGTGAGGTCCCGGTTAATCGGGTAACCGGTGGATGCAAATGCGGCTGCACCGAGAGGGCACTGGTTTACGCGGACGTACGCGTCCCTCAGACGATCAAAGTCACGGGAGAATGCCTGTTCATAAGCAAGGAGGTGATGGGCGAGCGTGGTAGGCTGGGCGTGCTGCATATGGGTGAACCCGGGCATTGCCGTCTCCCGGTGCTGATCCGAGAGTGCAATGAGGACTTCACGCACTTTTAAGAGGGCTGCCATCTGTTTCAACAGGTCTTCGCGCAACTTGATCCGGATGCAGGTCGCAACTTCGTCATTCCGTGACCTTCCCATATGCATGCGCCCGCCAACATCGGCGCCCAAAGCTTCGATGATCAGTGCTTCGATCCCCGCGTGGACGTCCTCAAGCTGGTCGTCAAACACCTCTTCCGGGATCCCTTCGTCATGAAGTTCGAGGAGAGCTGCCAGAATCTGCTTTGTGATCTCGTGGTCGTTGATCTTCTGCTTGTCGAGCATCATCACGTGGGCGATATCCACGAGGATATCTGCATCGGCAATGCAGCGGTCTACCCGCATCGATGAGAGAAAATGCATCATCTCCCCGGTCCTCTCGCCAGAAAGACGACCAAGCCTCACAACGTCAGTTCGCATACATGTACCATCCGGTTGTAATTGTTTAGCTATTTGATCGGGATATGATTAAATCCACGCCTTTCTGGCGGCGAGTTCGATTGCACGCTGGACAGATTCACGTGGAATGATGGTGGCTACCGGGACATGCACGAGCTGTTCGATGATGCTTGATACAATTGGCGCACAGACTATCGCGATCGCGCCTTCGCGTTCCGCCCGGACTGCGGCTACGATGGCATCTTCCATGGTATGCACCGGGTACTCCCGCACCCGCATACGATGACCATCAATATCCGCCACGCGCTCCTCAACACTTTCGAGCACCGGGCGTGCAGCGATTAAGCCGATAAAGTTCTCATCGCCCACGTGGTAGAAATGCCGCAGGGCGCGAACGATCGCACGTAATGTCGAAAGATTGGGGGATCGTTTGCCGTGCAGGATTTTGTAAAGCGAGCTCTGGGCGATCCCACACTTCTCTGACAGTTCCCGCACGCTGATGCGCAGGTCATTTTTCAGGAGGGTGTTGAGGGTTGTAACAAACTCCTCATCCGAGATGAGTGCAGCGCGCATGATCCGGTCGATTGGATCGATCTGTGTCATATCATAGATACAATTGGGTTTGTTTTTAAAAAATTTCCTCTTTTGTCCTTAAACCGTATTAAGTGAATTTGGTTTTAATGGACAGTATTGAAAAAATACTTCTCCAAAAGTCAAATAATTACCCAATTTTTGTGACAAAAGGGGAGTGATACTGTCCAGAAGAATATTTTTTTATAGAGTCAATACAACAGTTCCGGTATGAAACCGATGAAACTAACGGTAATCGCGCTTATCGCAATTGCCCTTGTACTGATTACAGCCGGCTGCACGCAGCCTGCACAGACAACAAATTCCACTGTAGGAATTCTCTACAGCAAAGGTGTCGGACCCATGCCGATGCTCCTTGCAACAAAACAGATCGATGGCTATATCGCATGGCAGCCGTTCGTCTCCATCGGAAGCAAGAGCGGGATTGGGAAGGTTGTCACGTACTCCGGACAGCTCCCTCCTGACGCAAGCAACGTGAACCATCCCTGCTGTATCCTCTTTGCCACCGATGCTCTTATCGCATCAAACCCTGACATTGTGACTGCAGTGAGTGCACTCACGCAGGTGTCGAGCACGTATATCAATGACCATCCTGCCGATGCAGCCGAACTCGAGGCTGACTTCCTTGCTGGGAAAGGTAACTTCACGTATGGCAACGTGACCGTTTCATCAGTGGATGTTTTAAACGATGCATTCCCCACCGTAAGATATACGAACGATCCCACTCCGGTATGGATCAATGGGACGAAGTCATTTGTCAATACCCAGATTCAGCTCGGGTACGTGACAAGCGACTTAAAGAACGTGACTGGTGACCAGCTGGATGCAAAGCTCTTTGCGTTCGGTCCGTACCAGGATGCAAAACAGCAGATTGCCAGCGGTACGCTCAAGACCCCGAAGAAAGTGTCAACCCCCATTACCATCGGGTACCTGAACGGGGACATGCATTCAGCTGCACTCTCAATTGCGCTCAAAAAATGGCAGTACTTCAATGACACCTATGGCGTGGCGTTAAAACCGCGTGAT
>JAPKXU010000136.1 GCA_026394655.1 Methanoregula sp.
GGCGACATGATCGCCTCCACTCTCTTCGGTATCGGGATCACGATAATTACCGTTATCATCGGACTGGCACTCGGGCTTTCTCTCCTGCACGGCATCACACTGCTTTTCGCCATCTTACTTGCAGCCTGCTGCTTCTCGGCAATCGGGATGCTGCTTGCCGTGCCACCCACGAACGTGCCGTCGAACATCATGATGCTCTCGTCACTGATCAAGTTCCCGCTGATCTTCATCTCCGGTATTTTTGTTCCGCTGGAGCAGATGCCGGCATGGGGACTGGTGCTTTCGGTGTTCTCACCGCTCACCTACTTCACCGATATTGTGCGATACTCGTTTACCGGCACGCACTTTTTCGCCGTCTGGATCGACATTGCGGCGCTTGCTGTGTTCACGCTGCTGTTCACTGTCGGCACGATGTACCTGCACAAGATGACCATGCCGAAGAGGATGTGAGCGTGGGAATTATTGACAGGGAAACTCACATAATACCCGCAAACATTTTTTAAGAAGAATGAAATCCAATCATTTTTACCGTTGTCATAGGACTCACAGTCATTATATTGTCATTATCTCCGAATACAGGGTTTTTCCTGAATAGATGATATTCATTAACAATCCCTGCCGGTTAATTACACAGTCATTTCAAAAAAACTTGAATAACCTTTATGAACTATGACCATGAAGTAACCATTTGGTAATCATCATGGACGGATACGCAGGAAAGATGGTCTTTGCCGATCTCTCGGCCGGGACGGTTACAATCAAACCCACGCCACCGGAACTCAAAAAGCAGTACCTTGGCGGGCGGGGGTTTTGCATCCGGCTCCTGAACGAGCCGCTCAAGGAAGGCGCACCTGCCGGGCAGGTATGGCGGCGGGAAGAGATGCTCGATAAGTATTACACCCTGCGGGGCTGGGACATGGAAGGGATGCCGACAAAGGAGAAACTCAAGGAACTGGGGCTGGCATAATATGACCGACACAGTAGCAAAAACTCCCGGTCTCTGGCACGGAATTCCCCGTAACGAGATCGACTGGCACCCGGTTGTGAACGACGAGGACTGCATCGGATGCGGATTATGTTTCCTGACCTGTGGTAAAGGTGTGTACCAGTTTGACTGGGACAAGAAGAAATCGGTGGTCGCAAAGCCCGATCAGTGTGTGGTCGGCTGCCAGACCTGCGCCAACCTCTGCCCTGCGGAAGCGATCCGGTTTGCTGAGGAAGGAGATACCCCGAGGGCAAAATCCCAGCGGCTGATAAAGGAGAGGAAAGTTCTCCCTGCGGTCAAGAAAGAACTGAATATGATGCAGACCTGATACCCGATTGTGATGAAGGATCCACAGAACCGCATAACCATCACCGTCAAATCGTTCGCTACCTTACGGGAGGTCATGGATGCGCAGATCCGTATGGATCTCCCAAAGGGTGCAACCATTCGCTCACTTCTCGCTGAGCTTTCCGGGAGGTATGAAGGCCTGAACGCTCTGCTGTTTGCGGCTCCGGATACCCTGCGGGACCTGGTTAACCTCCTCAGGAACGGCAGGAACATCCAGTTTCTCGCCGGGCTGGACACTCCGCTCGATGACGGGGACCTGATTGCGCTGTTTCCGGCGGTTGCCGGGGGATAAAAACGCCCCTTACCCATATATATACGTTCGGCAGCTATCATGACGCTCGAAACGGTTCGTGATTACCGGAAATCGATGAAGATCGCACTCTTCATAACTTTTGTTTTCTTTCTCGTAGAGGTCACCGGAGGGCTGCTCTCCGGATCGCTTGCTCTCATCAGCGATGCGGGACACATGTTTAGCGATCTGCTCTCGCTTCTTCTCTCTCTCGGGGCAATGACCCTTGCCCTTCAGCTCCCAACCAAGGAGCGGACCTACGGCTATCACCGTGGTGAGATCCTCGCGGCATTCATCAACTCCCTGTTATTGATTGGGGTGAGTGCCGGTATCCTGTGGGAAGCCTACCAGCGTTTACTCAACCCGGCCCCGGTGCAGGGCGGGCTGATGCTTATCGTTGCCTGCATTGGCCTTGCAGCGAATCTAGGCGTCGTATTCCTCCTTCATGGGAGTCATAACCTGAATGTGCGGAGCGCTTTTCTACATGTGGTGGGGGACACCATCTCATCACTGGCGGTGATCGCTGCCGCAGTGTGGATCTCATTCACCGGGCAGGTTATTGCCGATCCCATCCTCTCCGGCATCATCGCGGTCCTGATTGTGATTTCCGCAGTCAGGATACTCCATGAGACGCTTATGATTCTTCTCCAGTTCACGCCGCAATCGGTGGATTTCAATGCGGTTGTTGCTGACATGACCTCAGTGAAAGGGGTGGATGGCGTGCATCATGTCCATCTCTGGAGTCTTTGTTCGGATATCAATGTGCTCGATGCGCATGTGTATTCTTGCGAACATGATGTGGAAAGGATTGAACAGATGAAACAGGAAATCAAGGAACGGTTGAAGAAGTACCGGATCCTTCATTCTACGCTGGAGTTTGAATGTAACGAATGCAAAGACTGCGCTCTTGTCGAGCAGATCAAGGAACATCCTGGTTGATTTTTCTGGTGAATTCTCTGGAGATGTCCGGATTAATAAACACGAGGGGGATCGTGTGGACTGGCTATGCGACAGCCTACCTGCAGAAAAAGAACCACGTTCCCCCGATCATAAGGCCAATGCATCCGATAATCCACGATGCGGGATATCCCCCTGATGGTGGCTAAGAGCGCGCTTGCCGTTGCGATCATCGCCCCCAGTGAGATCACTAGGACCGCCCCACCATACCAAGGGGCGGGACCAAGGTAAGCGCGACAAAACGAAGACGCTCGGTCAAGTTCACTCGTCCTCGCTGATGCTACGGCTCGCTTCACATCACCGGGCTGCTTTTGTTTTCGGTGTACCGCGGGGATGATGACGCCCTCATCTTGTCACTCCGCTGATGCTTCATTCCGGCGATGACGGCTGCACTCGCACGCTCGTCACGCCATGCTTCGCATCGCGTTCCTTGCTGTTGATGGGAACGTGCAGGAATTGCGGTGTACTGTTGAGTGCCTTACGCTCAGTGACTCGCTCCCGCGACGCACAGGGGCTCGGACTCACCGCTGATGCGGTTCGTTACCTTCGCGCCCTGTCGCGGCGTCCGCTCGGGGCGCTGGCCCTGATACCCGCCACCCGTGCTTTGCTCGCTTACGGGGATGGACAAGCATCCCCACGCTCACAACCCTCCGGGCCGCACTCCTCCCGCCCTTGCAGGGACGGGCAGTAGAGTGATGCACGCCCCTTCGGGGCAAGGGCGGTTGATCGGGACCGGTGCGGGAGGGAGGAGACAAGCCCTCGGAGACGACCGTCACACGGTCGGCAGTGGGCTTGTCTTGGGGGGGTCCTGCTCTGGCGATCGCGTGCCAACAGTATACCGTGAAATATCAGAAGGTGTGGGCGGGTGATGGCTACATAGCGCGGTTACAGGACGCATAAGCGACCTGTCGCGCTGTGTGCCTGGGTGGGCCAACCGTGATAAAAAAACTGCATAAAAACGTTATTTCGTAAATCGGACAAACGAGCGCGTTCACTTTCGCACCACGCACGGCGGAGGCTTATATGCACTCACGTCGAAGTATGTATGGTGAAAAACACAATGAGTCCTACACCAAAAACAGATGTAAAGTTCGAGCACATAGGGGCAGCTCGCCTCTATAATGGCTCGATCCGTATCGATGTCAAGACCATGCAAGCGGTTATCCCGTCAAAGGAGATCCGCAGGCTTACCGAACACTGGCCCGCGCCGGTCTATGACATCTCAGACGTAATGAAGAACACA
>JAPKXU010000268.1 GCA_026394655.1 Methanoregula sp.
CTCATGGCGTTTTTGTTTAATCAGGGAAAAGTTCGCTCATTCATATGCCCATCAGGAAATTTTTTCAATGTTTGACGTGTTTTTGGAAATTTTGCATTCATGCAACGTACTGCCATGGTCGCAATTTATTCTGACATCGATTACATTACAGTAATTGCACCTTCCTGATGGAAATACCCGGATCTAAAAACCCGCAAAGTTTCCAAAAATCTGAAAGTTTTATATAGTCAACCTGCATAAGTTGACATATGCTTCTGCCCATGAACGAAAAACAATTTGAGTTCTGGACGATGCGGCGCAGCGGTGTGTCCAACATCACGATAGCACACCGGATTGGCATTTCCCGGCAAGCGGTCTCGAAAGCTTTACTCCTCATGAATGAGAAGATCGAGTCCACGCTGCGCGAGATGGCAAACGCAAACCAGATCGCAATCGAAACGATCAATCCCGAACGGGGCATTCTCATTGGGCGTTCAATTCCGTTTGCCGCTGCTGCTATCATTTTCGTATCGGCAAAACATGGCGTGCAGGTGTGGTACGAACATGACGGGAACTGCGGTACATGCCCACGGTATACTGAATGCATCGAACTGCTCTGGGACTACGCTGATGAACTCGGCATCAGGATCGAAAAGACAGCTGACCCGACAAAAATGGCAGAAAAACTTTTTACAAAAGCAAAGGCGCTCGTATGATGTTTACACAGGTAGCAGAAATTATTCACAAATGGATGGGCTGGTGCCCGAATGCACCGCATATGCACACCGCGTCTACGGAACTTTCAACTCCACAGGTTACCGCACAACTTTTAGAACCGGATGGCGGAGTCGCACGAGCGGGACGAATCGCCCAGGGGACGAGACTTGCGGTGGGAGGCATGCGAATACTTTTCAGGAATAAACAGCTGCTCTGGTATTCGTTATTAACCGGCTGTGCGATACTGTTCATGTTCGTCGCTTACCGATCTCTTCTGGTGTACGGAAGTTATCCCTACCCGGCGATTGCATATCCGGTCTGGCTTGCCCTTGTTTTTGGTATCCAGCTTGTCACGATATTCTGCCTGTACTTCCTCCTTGCCGGAATAATCATGAGCGTGTCGCCAGGGCTTAACGGTAAACCGGTTATCCTCCGTGCAGGTGTATCCGGTGCGAGGAGTTACCTGCGATCGCTGGCTGGCTGGTCAGTGATTTTGGCACTAGTCGGAACTGTCCTCTATGGCATTATTCTCCAGTATTACTGGTACCCAATCACCGCGTTATCTGAACTGATCTACCAGTTCCCCTTTTATTTTATCCTCAGGCCGGAAATTCTCGGCACGGGTCCGATTGGCGGGGATTCCCATGTCTTGTCAGCGGTCACCTTCACGCTCTTTACGATGATCGTAAACTTTGTTTTCTTCCTGCTTACCCTGTTTGTCGTTCCTCTCATCGTCTTTGAAAAGAAACGACTTTTCCTCGCTGTCTCAGAAACAGTCTCCCTGACAAAAAAGATCTGGGGCGAAATTCTGGTCTGTTTTTGTATATTC
>JAPKXU010000251.1 GCA_026394655.1 Methanoregula sp.
CGGACACAGGAGTCCCGGTTCCCCCAGATCCTCCTCATCTCCCATATCGCGGAGATGCAGGGCGAGTTTGCGAACACACTCACAATCGAGATGGGCACGGATGGGGCAAGCCGGGTGAGGGAGGTGGAGTGAGGGAGAAAACCTGTCAGTGATTCGGTAAATTTTTCCCTCATAACCGGAGATTGGGTAAAAAATCCCAAGGGGAAAAAACAGCTAACCTGCTCATGCAATCGACAGATGACATTCTTGCGTACCATAAAAACAAAAAAACTGTACACAAAACTCTCTTGTGTATCACCGGTGTTACACAAGAGGCAGCTTCGTCTCATAAAACTACGATTGCGATACGCAGAAGTGTCCCGGCCTGATCGCGGGGCTGGCGGGGAATTTACCTGCTGCCGGTCCCGGTGATCGCAATCAGACGTGAGAAGCGGAAGATGGTCGGGCTCTTCCCCTTTCCCTCCCGCGTCACGACAAGAATGCCACTATCGGCCAGTCCGCGCAGGATCCGGTGTGCGCTCTGCTTGGGGATTTTAGATTCCTCAATGAAATCGGCGGTGTTGAAAATCGGCCGCGAGAACAGAGTGTCAATTGCCTGAACGGTGTATTGCGAGTGTGTTACCTCAGGAACCTGCTTTTTTGTCTCCTCGTACAATCCGATGATGGCGGTTGCCTTCTGGTTGTTCTCGGTCGCCTGCTCGATGAGGGCTTGCAGGAAGAACCCGATCCAGCCGTTCCAGTCATTGTCGCGGGAGACTGCAAGCAGTCGCTTGTAGTATACGTCGCGGTGATGTTCGAGATATGAGCTGATGTAGAACATTGGCGTGGAGAGGATATGTTTATCATAGAGGATGAGGGGGACCAGCATCCGTCCGATCCGCCCGTTCCCGTCGCGAAACGGGTGGATGAGCTCGAACTGCGCCTTGAGTATCGCAAGCTGTACGAGCGGATCTTTCTCTTCGGAGTGCAGGTAGTTTTCCCAGTTTGTGAGTGCATCCGGCACGACGCTGGGGGCGGGCGGTATAAATGTTGCCCGTTCAATGGGCGTGCCATACGGGGCGATATAGTTTTGGATGCGCCGGATCTCACCGGGTTCACGGTCCCTCCCGCGAACACTGGTCAGCAGGATGCGGTGGAGGTCCCGGATCATGTTGGTGCAGATGGGGCGTTCCTTCAGATCAACAACCGCGGCCTTCAGTGCAGTGCGGTAATTGATGATTTCATGAATGTCCAGACGTTTTTCCGGAGCGAGTTTGTGGGACTTATCAGCTTCGAACTGCAGCACATCCTCAAGGGAGGCCTGCGTGCCTTCGATACGCGATGAGAGGACCGCTTCACGGATGGTGAGCGGGGAGAGGAGAATTTCGGGGTTGATGATTCCCTGGAGCAGGCCATCGTACCGGGCAAGGGCTGCGTTCGCTTTACCGATGCGGGAGATGTGTACGGTCCAATCGATGTCATCGATCGGGAGAGCCCGTGGTGTATAAGGTTCCATTTCCAATTCATTATAGTGTCTGGGAGATTATTAGTATTGGCAAGGAGCTTAAAAGATCTCTCGGACAAATCTTCCACAGTCTGAATCGGGCCGGACGTTAATCCGGAGCGGCGCACGCAGGAATCCCGCTTCCCTCAAGAATCCTCCTCATCTCCCACATCGCCGAGATGCAGGGCGAGTTTGCAAATACGCTCGTGATCGAGATGGGCACCGATCAGGCAAGCCGGGTCCGGGAGGTGGAGTGAGGGAGCGCAGTTACCGGGAGCGATCAGGCAACCATGCTCTCCGGACCGGAGAATGCTAAAATCATGATACTCCCCCGGGAAACAAAAAAACAGCAGGGTGATGTGAAACGAGCCGGAGCATCAGGTGTTTCTAGTGAGGATAAAAAAAAGATTCTGTTTGCTATGAAATCTGAACCACGGGAGAAAAGACCAAAATTCTCAGTCACGCACAAAGACGAGTCAATGGCAGAGCTTGTGAAAGTAACTGACCACAAAACATTAGCCATCTGGGCGATTGATTGTGTTGAGCGTGTCCTGCCCTTCTTTGAGAAGAAATACCCTGATGACCCCCGCCCCCGAAACGCTCTGGAAGCATGCCGGGCATGGATAACTACAGGGATATTTAAAATATCTGACATACGCAAGGCCTCGCTTACAGCCCATGCCGCTGCCCGGGAAGTGGGAGAAGATACTGCCGCCCGCTCTGCTGCCCGTGCCGCCGGTCAGGCAGTGGCAACTGCACATGTCCCCACGCATTCACTTGGTGCTGCAAATTATGCCTTACAGGCGATCTACAGGGCCGCAACCCCCCCAGATGCTGGTGCTGCCATAGCCAGAGAACGAGACTGGCAATACCAGCACCTGCTTGTATTGAGAGAGAGATTAGATTCGAGGGAATAATTTTTCCAGCACGTCAGGTTTTTTCTGACACACAGTCAATCCGGTACGATTGTTACCGGTGAATACTCATCCTGTTAAGAACCATACGCCACATTCATTTTCTCACCGCACCCCCACCTCCTTATATCCCAGTACATGCCAAATAAAAATCAACGGAAATGTTCGACAACGAGTGTCACAGTGCAATCAGGGAGAACGCTGGCAGGATACGGGAGGTAATATAATGGACATTCGCACCTCTTACGAGGAATCCGTCAGCGCAGCACTCAGACGGATCGCGGACCACATCCCGGAAGATCTGGTGCGGCAGTTTGCCGACAAGAGCGGGATGACGAAAAATGATATCCACTCCATCAGCCCCGGTCCCTCTGGCATCGTAAGTGCAGTTGACGGAAGCAACGCGATGATCGCGGAAGGGGGCAGTATCTCGCTCGCCGCGATCCGGGCTGCCCGGACAACGTTTGCGGGAAACGTTCGCCAGAACCGCTCCGTCACCCCCCTCACGCTTGTCACGATCGGGCCCGGCC
>JAPKXU010000275.1 GCA_026394655.1 Methanoregula sp.
TCTCAACGATTGCAACGAGATCTTCGTCTTCGGAGCGACCAGCCGAAAGCGCCTTCATGGCATACTCGGCGGCACGATAGCCAAGCGCAAGCCCGGGACAGGAATGCCCGTGGAATGCGACAGCGTCGGAAAATGGTTTTATCGGTGTCATTATAATCACGTGATCAGTTCATTTTTTTGCTGTGTCCCTCGCTTTGGGGCAACGTTCTCATCATGGCAGGATCCCTTGCACCGGTGTTTATCAACACTATCGCGTTTCTCTGCCCACTGGATTAATGGACGAACAGCCTCACACAACTGTTTTCCGTCATCTGTCAGTGAATATTCAACCCGTGGCGGTATCTCCGAGAATGATTCCCGGTGGATCAGGTTTTCTTTCTGGAGATTTTTTAACACATCTGCAAGGGTCTTGGGACTAATCCCGTCAAGCCGCTGCATTATATCGTTGAACCGGATCTTCCCATGGTGACCGATAATGCTGATGATCAGGATGGCCCATTTTTTTGCAATGATATTGATGATGCCTTCGAGCGGGCAGAGGCAGATATGATTACTATTGTTTTCCATAGTCACTTCAAAACTATTAACTTGACACTATTAATACTGTTCAATCAATAGTAATCTTAACGAAGAAAATTGTCTGGAGGAAAAGTGTATGTGCCACGTATCAACAGGAAGACAGGCATCGCAGATGAACACTCATTGTGGTTGTGAATGCGACTGCCCCGTTATGCTTCCGATAAAGGATGAAATCCGCAGTCTGGAAGACCACAAAAAGATCCTTCATGACCGGATTGAAGCAATTGATAAAAAAATTACTGCCTTGAAATCTGTGAAGGAACCATGAATGCGATTCAGGCTGACCATCTCATCAAACGTTTTGGCACAGTTATAGCGGTAAATGATGTCAGCCTTGCGGTACATGAAGGAGAGACTTTCGGGTTCCTCGGTCCCAACGGGGCTGGAAAAACTACCACAATACGGTTGCTTACCGGAGTTCTCACGCCAGATTCCGGAACTGTCCATATCAACGGCATTGACATCCACCGCCACCCACTCAACGCCAAGATGCAGATGGGCGTTATCCCGGAAAGCAGCACGGTCTACGGTGACCTTTCTATGGAACAGAACCTGCATCTGAGCGGGAAAATGTACGGCATGCCCCGATCACTCCGGGATGAGCGGATTGACGAGCTATTGTCACGGCTCGGGCTTTCCGAAAAACGGCACAATCCGGTCCGGACCTTCTCGAAAGGGATGAAACAAAGGGTAAGCATTGCCTGTGCCATCATCCATCGGCCCCGCGTCCTGTTCCTTGATGAACCAACGAGCGGACTTGACGTGCAAAGCCGCAGGCTTGTGATCGAGACGATCCGCGATATGAACGAACAGGGCAGCACGATCTTCCTCACTACGCACAACATCGAGGAGGCAAATACGCTCTGCCAGACGGTTTGTATCATCAACAAGGGAAAGATCGTCGCACAGGATAGCCCCGAACGGCTCAAGAAAATGTTCGATACCACAAAATATGTCGAAGTCTCATTTGACCGGATTG
>JAPKXU010000301.1 GCA_026394655.1 Methanoregula sp.
AGAATAGATAAGAAGGGCGCCCATGACCGGAACCGGCATGACGAGAAAGAAGAACGATGTGTGGGGGAAGAACGCGACAAGAATGAGGAGAATCCCGGCGATAATCCCGATCCACCTGCTCGTTGCCCCGGTTGCAAGGGAGAGCCCGATGTTTCCGGAGGAGGTGCTCTGACCGAGACCGCCGAATACTCCGG
The DNA here is from genome assembly GCA_026394655.1 of Methanoregula sp. Classification (GTDB taxonomy): domain Archaea; phylum Halobacteriota; class Methanomicrobia; order Methanomicrobiales; family Methanospirillaceae; genus Methanoregula. The sequence continues at coordinate 195 of JAPKXU010000301.1, forward strand.
AGAGGATGTTTGTCAAGCCATCCGTCAGCGTACCTTTCTCGTAATTTTTTATATCAGGTCGGATCCATTTCGTATTGTTAATCTTCTGGCAACTGGTCAGGTTTCCGATAGTCTTGAGGAACCCGGCAAGACCCGCAATCAGGAATGGCAGGAGAAGTGCTAAATCAAACGACCATTCAAGAAAGACCGGGCGCGGCACGGTAACCAGAGGTAATGTGACAAATGAAAACAGAAGTGTTGCCGGACGCTGACCGAGGAAAAAAGCAGCAATGTATCCGGCAATGATCCCGAAAATTGCCGGATAGAGTTTCATCCGGTTCGTGCCCCAGACACTCATCACAACAATTGCCGCAAGCGTGATGCCTGCGATTGCAATACTGGGAAGATCGGCTACTCCCGCAGGATTTTCGAGCCCGATACAGCTCCGTATTGAGAACGGGATACCCCCAACACCTGCCATTACGATGACAAGTCCGGTAACTTCTGGGGAGAAAAGAATCCTGATCTTATGGATAATCCGGGAGAGGGCTACCTGGAATACCCCGCTCAGCGCGGTCATCCCGCAGAGGAGTCCAATGCCCCCGACCGCATATGCTTTAACTGAGGGTACAATATAGAACAATGCGGCAAACGAAGGGCAGAGGAATCCTGCTCCGATATAGGTCTGTTTCAATGACTGGATGATCGTCCCGATCCCGACGACAAGGATTGTCATGGAGAGGAAAAAAGCAGCATCGGAATCTGCAAATCCCGCTACCCTGAACAGGATGAGCGGGAAAATAAACGAATATGCAATCAAAAGAGCGTGTTGGATAGCCAGTACAATACAGGTAGACGGTGGCGGGATTTCATCGACCTTGTATACCAGTTCGAACGAAGGTTTTACCATAGGAGTTCCTGTAGCAGGACGAAATCCGGTATGATCGCCCAATAAACTGATCTTGTGTAGTTCTAAATTAATTTCTTATTGATGTTGATTCAGGAAGACCTGAACTTTCATCTACTTACTAACCGAAAACCAATATGATGCTCTTGGCAACAATCCCTTGAGATTAAGGCAATTCCGGCTGCGGTACCGGGACCGGGTTCGTAAACGGTTTGTCTTGCGATGCCATTGGATGCAAGGAAGGCTTCCGGTTATGACAGCACATGGGAATCCCTACAAGGTTTCAGATACTGCGGCGCTTGTCATGCTGTGGGCAAGCAGTTACTATGCGACAAATCCGTTAATCAGCACCTATCTCAAAAGGCTCGACCTGTCCGCAGGCATGCAGTTACTGGAACGCTATAACGATATATGCCCCTGGTACTCGGAAGTGATCATCAACCGGAAACATTTCATCAAAAACACGGTCGAAGCGCTGATCGGGAGCAATACGAAACAGACGATTATCATCAACCTTGGAGCCGGTTTCTCTCCGCTTGCCCTTGAACTTGCGCCACTTCTTGGCGACCGTACCCGCTTCATCGAAATGGATATGAAAAACATAAGCCGCAAGCACGAGCTGTACGCTGAACTGGTCCCGGACCGGTGCAGGTTTATTGCCGATATTGAAGCAGATATCGCTGATACTGCCTGCCTCAAGGATGTTCTCACACACGAGATGGACGATTTGGCACGCACACGGCTTATCGTGGTTATGGAAGGACTCACCTATTATATCAGCAGACCCGCGATGGAACGGGTGCTT
>JAPKXU010000182.1 GCA_026394655.1 Methanoregula sp.
GCAACTCGTTCTCATCCCGCCCGGAAAAACCCAGTATATCGTGAACACGGGTACCGGAGCACTTGTCTTTCTCTGCGTCGTCTCCCCGAAATGGCAGGCAGATGATGAAACACTTGTCTGACAGCCACAAACCGGTGTGAGCAGAAAAAAGGTACCACATCCGGGAGCATGCCCGTCCCGTATCATCCCCCACGTTCCTGAAACCTTTACATGAATCCCCGGCAATACCAGTAGTATGAGCAACCTAGGACAGGGAGAGGAGGGGTTCATCTCAAAGAACAGGCTTGAGACGCTGGTGGACAGCGTATTTGCCTTCGCCATGACCCTCCTTGTCGTGAGCCTTGCCATCCCGACAATCCCCGACTCGCAGGCAGCAGCAGCGTTGCCAGTGTATATTGCAGGGATGTACTCCGAATTTGTGAGCTTCCTTCTTGCATTTCTTTTGCTTGCGATCTTCTGGATCGTCCACCACCGGAATTTTCATTACCTGCATAGCATCGATTCCGGCGTGCTCTGGCTGAACATCGGCATCCTGATCTGCATCGTGCTCGTTCCCTTCACGACAAGCGTCTCCGGGGATTATTCCGACGTCCAAATCGCCATCGTCCTCTTCCACCTCAACCTGCTCGCTATCGGGATTTTCTTTGCCGCTCACTGGTACTATATCACCCACACACCCCGGCTGATCGAGCCTGCCATAAGCGAACGGGCAGCCCGGTGTGGGAGCAGAAGATCAATGGTCACCCCGGTTGTGGCGCTGATCGGTATCGCGATCTCGTTCTTTACTCCTGGGAATTCCATGCTCGCGTACCTGCTCATCCCGCCGGGCATATACCTTGTCGGGCGGTACTGGTGCAGATGATCCCCGGTATTTTGCCAATGATTTGGGCGGGAACCCGTGGATGCCCCGGACACGGGCACAATATATCCCAACAAAGGGAGCGTAATCACTTCCACTCGCTGGCGGGATATATGGGATCCGGCACACGTGCGAGAGCCGGAGAGCCCGGTAGCAGGGAAAAAAGAGGATCCGTTCTAATCCCAATAATTGTTGACGAACAGTTTTGATTTCCGGACCTTTGGGGTGAAATACCGGAGCGCGAGCGGAACCACGATGAGCGTGATCACGATGTTCCCGACCACCCATGTGGAGAATGTTCCCATGACCTGTGTCGGTGAGATGATGTGCCCGGCTGCGAGAGTGTAGGCACCCCATGCGGCACCGATCACGTTGTTGACGATAACCCCGAACAGGATAAGGTGGAAGAGATCGCGGCTGTTTTCGATGCCGACATTCGCATCAAATACCCGGAATGCGATGAGCGGGATGAGCACCTGCCAGAGACTGGCAAATGCCCAGTAAAAACTCACGTCAAACGGTATCCCGGATAATAGCCCTGCTCCGAAAAAGGTGCCGATGTATGCAGAGATCGCGCCGTACGCGCCGAACCAGAATGTGAAGAGGAGCACGATGGCAACAGGGAAATAGATCATAGCAACACCGTTCTGTCCGGACGGAGTCAGGATGATTGCGAGGCGGGAGATGACCGTATTGATGATGATAAGCCCGATCACAAGGAACAGGAAGGAGTAAGTTGGCTCATGGAGATTTTTCATAGATTCACCCTATACCCCATATTATACCCAAGTATAAATAGTATTTATCCATTGGCGTGAAAATGCGACGATGCCAGACCGAGAGTTTTATGGACTGGAGTTCCACCTATACATATGGTGCTGGAAGAGACCCTGTTACTTCACAATGAAGAAGATGCCGATAAGTTTGTCAGTTTTTTGCGGGGGAACCATTGCCGAGCACAGAAGATAACAGACAGTTTCTTTTTCAACGAGACGTTAGTAACCGGGCCGATCAAAGGAGTTATCCGGTTCTATGAAAAAGCAGCGTCGAGTGCAAGTGCCGCTGGAGAGCACCCGGAAAAGAGCGCCGGATTATTAGAGCTGCCGGTACTCCAAAACCTGAAGTCCATTCGTGATCTCGTCCGTGATCTGATGAGCAGATTCGGTGCCGGTGAGATCATCTACACAACAGCGGAGTATGAAGAGCATAAAGCAAAAACAGTTTCAGATGTTTTAGAGCGCCTGAAATCTGCGAAAGCTGATGATCCGTCTATATCCGGGATTGACAAATTCAGGAAGATGATCGCAGAGATAAGTCCGGTCATGGATACGGTAATCGCACTGGACGCCGCCGGGTGGGTGAAGACCGAACCCGATGGGATACGGCTCGTGCAGAAGAACGATCCCGAAGAATTGCCCGTGGAACGCAGGGTACAGGATGCAGATGCTGTCGATCGGGATGCCCTAAAAGAGTTCAATCTCACCCTGCATGACCACATCTATTATGGGACTGAAATACGTCTCGTTATCGATCCCCGTATCCATATCGCCTGCACGGCGGATGAGGTGGAGGAGGCTCTCGAAGGGCTGGAGGTTGATGAGGAAGGTGTGGACACGCTGTTAAACAACCTGAACTCTAAAAGTGTTGCAATCAACTCCGTATTGAGTGCGATCCGAAAAGCGGGTAAATGCTCGATCGAAGACCTGATAGAGAAGATGGATGACGTGCCTTTGGAGACTGAGGATTCAAAGGACAAGATTTCCGCCCATTTCTCCGAAGAGTATGTCACAAGTCTCGTCAATGACCTGCGCAAGATCGGGCTGATCGAAGGGAATGACCGAAAACTCCGTGCGGTGCGATGACTGTGTGCTCCAGCTGTCATGGTACCGGAGCGTGGCATATACCATGATTGTGATCGGCATTGACCCCGGGCTTGCCCGGCTCGGGTATGGCGTGATACAGGCAGAGAAGAACAGTGTCTTGCCAATCGATTACGGCTGCCTCCAGACACCAGCACAGATGCCCGCCGGTGAACGGTTACTCGTGCAGTACAATGGGGTTACCGCACTCCTTGATAAGTATCAGCCGGCGTGCCTCGCGCTGGAGAAGCTCTTCTTTGCAAAGAATGTCACCTCTGCGATGGGCGTCTCCGAGGTACGGGGCGTGATCCTGCTTGCCGCACAACAACGGCAGATCCCGGTGATAGAATACACCCCGAACCAAGTGAAGCAGGCGATCACCGGCTCCGGGCGCGCGGATAAACGACAGGTGCAGGAGATGATCTGCCGGTTGCTCCATCTCAACGCGGTGCCGAAGCCGGACGACGCGGCTGATGGTCTTTCGATTGCCTTATGTCATATCCATGTTATGAGATAGTACAATGATCGCGTATCTGTACGGTGAACCGGTGCTGACCGGTGACCGCTGGGTGGTGCTGGATGTGAACGGGATCGGGTACCGGGTGAACGTACCCCAGCCGGCAGCACAGGAGATCACCCGTACTGCTGGAAAGGTAAAACTCTTCACGTACATGGCAGTGCGTGAAGATGCCATCACCCTGTACGGCTTCCAGCAACAGAGCGAACGCGAGATGTTCGGGATCCTCCTCGGGGTTTCCGGGATCGGTCCGCAGACGGCATTAAACATCCTCTCCCAGATCTCGCTCGACGATTTCGTGCTCGCGATCCTTTCCGACGACGAAAAAAGCCTGACCCGGATCACGGGGGTCGGGATGAAGAGCGCAAAGCGGCTTATCCTCGAGCTCCGGGACAAGGCGAAGAAGGTGCGTGATTCGATGGCGCCGGTTGCCGGAAGCACCAACCAGCATGTCCGCGATGCGGTGAGTGCACTCGTCTCGCTTGGGTTTACCGAGAAAGCAGCATCTGAAGCAGTGGAGTCAGCCGCACACGGGGCAAAAGAGGCATCCATCCAGTCACTCATCAAGGCTGCGCTTGCAAAACTCCGGGAGCGGTGATCTGCGATGAGCGAGCGGATCATCTCCCCGGAACCCCTTACCGATGAAGAGGAGGATCTCACGCTCCGCCCGGCGCGGCTCGATGCGTTCATCGGGCAGGGGCAGGTGAAGGCGGCACTCGCGATCGCGATCGAGGCGGCGCAGCGCCGGGGCGAACCGATTGACCATATCCTCTTCTCCGGACCGCCCGGGCTCGGCAAGACCACGCTTGCCCATATCATCGCACGGGAGATGGGCGCTGCGATCAAGACAACTACCGGTCCGGTGCTGGAGAAGCCGGGGGATATTGCCGCCCTCGTGACTGCGCTAAAGACCGGCGATGTGCTCTTCATCGACGAAATCCACCGGATGAACCCGGTGGTCGAGGAGATCCTTTACCCGGCGATGGAGGATTTCTTCATTGATGTGCTGATCGGGGAAGGACCAAGTGCCCGCTCGATCAAGCTGACGCTCGAACACTTCACGCTGATCGGGGCAACGACCCGGCAGGGTCTTTTGAGTTCCCCGTTCCGGGACCGGTTCGGGATCATTGTCCGCCTGAACCTGTACTCAACCGAGGATCTTGTCGAGATCGTGACCCGGAGCGCTGCCATCTTAAAGATCCCGGTTACGCCGGAAGGAGCGGCAGAGATTGCACAGCGGAGCCGGGGCACACCCCGTATCGGCAACCGGCTCCTGCGGAGGGTGCGGGACTTTGCGGTGGTGAAAGGCGATGGGACGATCACCGGGGCGATCGCCCGTGACGGGCTTGCCCTTCTCCAGATCGACGCTCTTGGGCTGGATGATATCGACCGGCGCATCATCTCGGTGATCGCGGAGGATTTCGGCGGGGGTCCGGTGGGGGCAAAGACGATTGCAATCTCAGTCGGGGAAGAGGTGAGGACAATCGAAGAGGTGTACGAACCCTACCTGATCCAGATCGGATTTTTAAAACGCACCCCGCAGGGCAGGGAGACTACCCCTGCTGCAAAACAGCATTTGAAGTTGCCTCAGACGACGTTATTCTAAAAAAAGGGGAGCGGTCTTAACTATCCTGCTCGTAGTTCTGGGGCTGGATCTGTCCGGTAAAAAGGGGACATATAAAGCGATTTTACACCGGCTGGGCATTCATATTCGAGGGCAGGAGCCGCCTGAGCACGATCTCCGGAACCTGTTGTGTGGTCTTCAGCGTCAGGTTAAAGTTTGCATTCTTTCCCGTCTGCCCGAGGTAGGTGAGCGTGATCTGAAAATCAGTATCCATGAGCGGGATGCCCAACGCGGCGATCCGCGCCTTATGCGGGCTGATCACCCGTTGCTGACCGACAACCAGTTTCTCTTTTGTGCCATCGACATCGGTCACTACCTCGTTCTGATACGCCATCACTGCGATCCGGCTGTTCCCGATCGAGACCGGTTCGCCATCCGGCAGCGTGACCCGGTATGTGGTGACATAAGGGAATTGCGCCCCGGCATCCGTCTCCATCACGGCAATCGTCAGCGTGAAGACTGCAACAAGGGCAATGAGCACAATTGCAATAATGACCCCTACAAGGATCTTCGTTCTCGTACTCAAGCCTTTCAGACCTTCAGATTCCACATCAACAGGATTATTCGCCATCATCATTCTCCTATCGTACAGGAGATCACTCCCTATATACACGTTATGGGATCCGGGACGGCTTCCCGGTCAGCTCACGCCAGATCGGGGTTATTGACCGGTACCTTCCCATAAAGTCCATTATCCCCCCCGCCCCATGATAATAAGATTTTGATGCGCATACCCATACAATCAGTCACACCGAAGACCGGACACGCGGAGATCAGCGGCTGGGTCCACGAGGTCCGGGACCTTGGCGGACTTGCATTCTTTTTGATCCGTGACCGGACCGGTATCATACAGGTGACCATCCCCAAGAAGAAAGTATCCGAAGCGGTTCTTGCCGCTGCAAAAGCAGTCTCCCGCGAATCCATTGTCCGGGTCACCGGCACAGTAAAGGCAATGGAGAAGGCACCGGGCGGCAGGGAGCTCGTGCCCGATAGTTTCGAGATCGTAAGCCTTGCAGAAACGCCACTGCCCCTTGACGTGGTAGAGAAAGTCCCGGCAGACCTCGACACCCGGCTCGACGCCCGGTTTTTAGACGTGCGGAGACCCCGTGTCGCTGCGGTCTTCCAGATCCGCAGTGCGGCGATGCACGCGATCAACGATTTTTTGCATAAGGAAGGATTCACGAGCATCACCACCCCGAAGATCGTCGCCGCTGCCACTGAAGGAGGGACCGAACTTTTCCCTATTGCCTACTTCGATAAGGAGGCATTCCTGAACCAGAGCCCGCAGCTCTACAAGCAGATGATGATGGCAGCGGGTTTCGAGAAGGTCTACGAGATAGGACCAATCTTCCGTGCCGAAGAGCACAACACGACCAAGCACTTGAACGAAGCGACATCGATCGATATCGAAGTCTCATTTGCCGACCATCATGAGGTGATGCGCATCCTCGAAGAGCTGATCGTCAAGACCTACGAGTACGTGAATGTAACGTGCGGTGACCAGCTCGCAAACCTCGAGATTAATGATTTCGCCGTGCCACGAACCCCCTTTGCCCGGCTTCCCTACGCGGACGCGATCGCCATCGCGCAGAAGAAGATCGCTGACCCGATCAAGTTTGGGGATGACATCAGCGCCGCTGCGGAGCATGCGATCGGTGCCGAGATGGGCGATCACTACTTCATCGTGGACTGGCCTTCAGAGATTCGCCCGTACTACGCGATGCCGTACGAGAACGATCCCACTATCTGCAAGGCGTTCGACCTCATGCACCCGCGAATGGAGCTCTCGAGCGGTGCCCAGCGTGTGCACAAGTACGAGCTGCTCGTCTCGCAGATCAAGAAGAAGGGGCTCAACCCGGAGAGTTTCGAGTTCTATTTGCGCCCGTTCCGGTTCGGGATGCCCCCCCACGCCGGCTGGGGACTGGGGGCTGACCGGCTCATCATGACTATGCTCGGGCTTGGAAACGTCCGGGAAGCCGTCCTCTTCCCGCGGGACATGCACCGGCTCGTCCCGTAAACCCATACTATTTTTATCATCCGGGTCAACCGGGTTACCAGTCAGATCATCCGGGGATCCTATGGCAAAAGCGTATTTCATCAACAAGGTGCTCGCCACCACTGTCGTCGGGAGCTACCCGGTGTTAAAAGGCGGCGGGCTTCGGAGCCTCTTTGATCCATTGCATTCCGCGGTTGAGACCGCAGTGGCAGACCAGGTACTGGCAGGAGTCGATATCATCTCGGACGGGCAGGTGCGGGGCGATATGATCGGGGCGTTCTCCTCTCATCTCGCGGGTATCAAGGGGCAGGATGTTATTGGCAAAGTGCAGCCGGCATCAAGCCCGATCACAACGGGGGATACAAAGTTTGCGATTACAAAAGCCCCGAAGGTAAAAGGCATTATCACTGGTCCGTCGACGCTCGCCCACGGGCTTCATCTCGGTACACCGATGTACCGGAACAAGGAGGAACTCGCGCTCGATCTCGCCGCCGCCCTTGTGGTTGAGGCGAAGAGCCTTGAAGCCGCCGGTGTGACCCTGCTCCAGATCGACGAACCAATCCTTTCGACCGGTATTGCCGATCTTGCTGTTGCAAAGCAGGCAATCGAGCTGATCGTCGCATCTGTCCGGATTCCTACCTGCATGCACGTCTGCGGCAACCTTTCAGATGTCATCGATGGCATCCTCGCGATCAATGTCAACGTGCTGGATTTCGAGTTCTCAAAAAACCCAAAGAATCTCGAACTGTTCCGTTCACGTGACCTTGCCGGGAGGATGATCGGGTATGGGTGTGTCGACTCCTCTTCCGATATCGTGGAGAGCGTATCAGAGATCAAAGCACGGATTGAGAAAGGCATTGAAGTTTTTGATCCCCGCATGATGCTCATCGATCCCGACTGTGGGATGCGGATGCGTACCCGCGAAGCGGCATTCTGGAAGCTCAAGAATATGTGCGAAGCGGCACGGGAAGTCCGGCTCGCATTGTGATGTGAAAAAGAAGAAGAATCCGTTTATACAACCCGCGATGTGGTCGATGCCTCAATCCCATTTTCCGTGATGATGAACGGGAGCAGCCGCTGGGGTGCTGCTGAGTCTTTGATTTTATGTACGGTGAGAGTCCGCTCAATCTCGTTCTGGTGGATCTCTGTCTTGAGCTCGATTACGATATCTGCCACTCGCATGAGCCGCGTCATCTCAACTGGCGAATGGATATTGGTGTAAACGACAACCATCAGGTTTCCACCCCGCACCTTTATCTCTTCCTGGGCAAGCCGCAGGAACTTTAATGTACTGTCGATCCCGTACTTGATGACCACCGAGGAGAGCGAGTCAACGACGATCCTGCCACCGATCATCTGGGGCAGGTACATTTCGGGATGGAGTTCACTCGCATCCACCATCCCTATTTCGGCATTTCCTTCGTTCATCAGGTACGTCCCTTCCTCATCCACCTTCCAGAATTGCAGTGCGACAAGGTCGACCCCGGCAAGCGGGGATCCGTACACCATGATGAGGTTGCCGGGGGGGAACCCACCATCAAGCAGGTGGTTGAGACCCACAATTCCGGTAGACCGCTTCTTTAGTTTCCCGCCAACGGGAGCGTCCATTATGTGGCTTTTTGTTGCCAAGTGGGATGCACCGGCTAATATTATTGATCAGTTCTTTAAAAGGTTTGTGAGGTTTCCGGGCGTTTTGTCGCAAAATAACCCAGCCGTTCCGGGTTATGCCGGGTTCCCGCCGAATGTTTCCCGCAGCGTCCGGCGCAGCAGCTTCCAGCCGTGCACACGGGGTAGCGAGTCGACAAGGATCAGTCGCCGGGGGACTTTGTAGCCGGCGAGACGGTCCCGGCAGAACGATTCCAGCTCGGAGCTTGTCAGGGTTGATCCGGGTTTGAGCGAGACCGCGGCGACGACGACTTCCCCTTTACGTTCGTCAGGAGCCCCGAAGACTGCCACATCCGCTACCGCCGGGTGCTGGATGATCACGTTCTCCACCTCTGTCGGGTAGACCTTCCACCCGGACATGATGATCATGTCCTTCTTCCGGTCAGTGATGAAGAGAATACCGTCTTCATCGATGTGCCCTATATCTCCGGTCAAAAACCAGCCGTCGTGCCGGAAGACCGCTGCCGTCGCTTCGGGCAGTTTCCAGTACCCTTTCGCCACCGACGGACCACGGAGCGCAATCTCACCCGTCTCTCCTGCCGCGAGTTCTTTTTCCGGATCGTCTGCATCAACGATCTTCACTTCTGTGTAGCCGACCGCTACTCCGACGCTCTGGTACCCTTTTGTCAGGTGCGGGTACCCGGGCAGGGTGGTCGTGCCAGATCCGATTACGATCGTCTCGGAGAGCCCGTACGAATTCGCCACCGGGATGTGGTAGCGATGATCGAACGCCTCCCAGACCGCAGGCAGCAGTTGCCCACCTCCGGAGATTATCACCCGTGCATCGGAGAGCCACTCTTCGGTCCCGGGCGAAGCATGGACAAGCGAGTGAATCACCGGGGGCATACCTGCGAGCACTGTGACCTTGTATTGCCGGGCGAACGCGAGGTACCGGTCGATCTCGAACCGTTCCATCATAACGTATGTCCCGCCCGCCCGCAGAATGGCGATGCCCCACGAGAGCCCGACGTGTCCCATCGGGTAGATGCCGAGATAGACATCATCCGGGCGCAACCGGAGCGCTTCCCGTTCGGCATCGAGGGCGGTGATCCAGTTGCCATGGGTGAGCATGGCGCCTTTGGGTTTGCCGGTGGTACCGGCAGTGTACTGGAGGTGGCAGAGATCATCGAGGGCACAGTTTGTTGCCCGCATTGCCGCAGGTGCCGGGGGAAAGGAGTCCCATGCAACGGAGCCGGTACACGAACCGCTGATACAGATAATGTGAGTAAGGGCAGGGGCGCGAGCCCTGATCCCGGCAACGACCCCGACACCCTCTGCATCCGTAATAATCGCACAGGCACCGGCGTCGTTCACCGCGTGGAGCAGTTCCTCCCCGTGATACACGATGTTCGTTGGTACTGCGACCGCCCCGATCCGCCAGATCGCGAAGTAACTGATCAGATATTCAGGAGAACTGTCGAGGTAGAGACAGACCCGGTCACCCTTTTTGATCCCGAGCGTGGAGAGCCCCAGCCCGATCCGGTTCATTTCGTCACGAAGCCGCCGGTAGCTGTACGTCTCGTTTCGCGTGGGGCAGACGAGCGCTGCTTGTTGTTCAGGAACGCTCCTGGCATCTAAAAGGGTGGTGACGTTGGGCACGATGACACCGGCTGTAAACAGTAAGAGGGATTTGGGCGTTTTTGTATATAGGTGTGCATCATCCGGCTATGACATGGAATGCAGAGTTCCGGTCAAGGTGCCGGATTTATGGGTACTCCCCCAGCACTCATCCGTGCTACGCCCCTTGGGGGAATGGATAATCCTTGTCGATCACCGTATACTGGATTCCCGATGTCATGGTAATGCCCACAATCACGCGGTCGGTCTTTGTCGTTCCCATGAGGGTCACACTGGCACCCATGCCGGGATTAACCCGTTCCCCATGTTCCGTGACACAATCTGACCGTACAACCGTGACATCCATACGTTCTACCATGCCAAGTCCCTTCCCGCCGTTGAATGTCGTTGTGATGGTGGGATTCTCAGAGATCGTGTTCCGGTTGACCGTCACGCTCACCGATTCGTCAACAGGCACCTGTTGGGTCTGTTCCGGTACTAAGGAACAGGTCTGGGATGCTGGTTGAGACTGTACAGCTTGGGGCGTAAAGACGGTTCCCGGTGCCGGAGTTGCAGGTGTAGTCTGTGGCTGGACAGCGGGTTGCACACACCCCGAAATGAGGAGGCAGATAGCAAGTATAATCGATGCCAGTATAAGGGGGAGGCTTCTCATGCCATTGAATTCGTAAGGGGGGGAGATTAACTCTTCCATCCTCGCATACACATGGGACACAACGGGGATCAATTCACCGGTGAATGTGCAACCCGATGGCACATTCCCAAAAAAAGTTACTGGTATTCCGGCGGCTGCAACTGTGCCGGAAGACCACCTTTGAAGTGCTGCTGGATTCGCTTATACTGATCAATTACCCGGTCATTCATTGTCGGGTGCACTTTCTTCTGCGCTTCCTCAAAATGTTTCATTGAAACCCATTTTGCCTTCTCTCTGAGTGCAAGCATTCCTGCTTCGCGGCACAGTGCCTCAAGATCTGACCCCACAAATCCCTCAGTTATTTGGGCAATTGCGGTTATCATAGTATCAACCGAGTTATCCCGGATTTGCACACGGTTTGCAGCAAGTAAACCCGTGATTCTCCGGAGCCTTTCACACCGGGGCATCATCTCTACATCACTCTTTGATTCAGCCTTTAATAGATCGGCCGCTTCAATCCCATCGATTGCGCAGTCTTTCCCGAGCTTGTCTATAGCCACCTTTAGCTCATCTTCTGATAGTCCTTCAGTAAGATCAATAAATTCCTTTAGAATTGAACCCTCAAGAGGCATCTGGCGAGCATGGATATACAAAATTTTTTTCCGGTCTTCCATTGCCGGCGCACCGATGTACACAAGCCGGTCGAATCGTCCGGCTCGCAGGAGCGCGGGGTCCACAATCTCCGGGCGGTTTGTTGCACCCATAACTACGACATCTTTCATATCCTCAAGCCCGTCCATCTCAGCAAGGATCTGGTTTAATACACTTTCCGCCACATGAGAATCCGCACCCATTCCCCGTGCCGGTGCAAGCGAATCAATTTCATCAAAGAAAATAATTGATGGTGAGACTTGTCGAGCTTTGCGGAATATTTCGCGAACTGCCCGTTCACTTTCACCAACCCATTTTGACATTAGCTGGGGGCCCCGAATTGCGATGAAGTTCGCCCCACTCTCATTCGCAACAGCCTTTGCAATCAGCGTCTTACCAGTGCCGGGAGGACCATACAGAAGGACACCTCTTGGAGGGTTGACACAGAGCGTAGCGTAGCGTTCGCGATCGGTGAGTGGGTATTCGACGGCTTCCCTCACTTCCTCTTTTTCCGATTCAAGTCCTCCGACATCTTCCCATCTTACATGGGGAACTTCGAGCATTACCTCGCGCATGGCGCTTGGGGTCACATCACGTTTTGCATTTCGAAAGTCACCTGCTTTCACTTTCATGCTTTCGAGTATATCTTTGGGGATTTCCTTTTCGTTTAGATCGAGATCCGGCAGGTACCGTCGAAGAGCACGTATTGCCGCTTCACGAGCGAGCGCCGCAAGGTCAGCTCCGACAAACCCATGGGTCTGCTGGGCGAGCAGTTCGAGGTTCACATCTTCTGCAAGCGGCATGTGCTGTGTGTGGATCGTGAGTATCTCGATCCGGTCCGGCTCTGTTGGCACACCGATCTCGATCTCCCGGTCAAACCTGCCAGGGCGGCGTAGCGCTGCATCGATCGCATCAACGCGGTTCGTTGCCCCAATCACGACCACCTGCCCGCGTTCCTCAAGCCCATCCATCATGGTCAGGAGCTGGGCAACGACACGGCGCTCAACTTCTCCTGTCACTTCCTCGCGCCTAGGGGCGATGGAGTCCAGTTCATCGATGAAGATGATTGAGGGAGCATTCTCCCGTGCCTCATCAAAGACCTCGCGGAGCCGCTGCTCGCTCTCACCGTAATATTTCGAAAT
>JAPKXU010000144.1 GCA_026394655.1 Methanoregula sp.
CGATTGATCCGGAACAGTACTTTACCAAAATAACACCGGTCTTGGGATACTATCGCCCGGTACTCTTCGACAGGATGGGCAAGAGAGACCGGGCCCGTGATCATCGTTCCAATCAACCGCTCGAATTCCTGCTGGGAGGCGGGGTTTGGCTCATCGCATCCCCCGTGCACTTTCTTCACCCTGCCCGCAAACGGCTGGGTAGTTTCGATGGCGAGCTCTTTCAACAATTTCGCAAATGAACTGCCTCCGGGTTCGCACTCGCCAAGATATTCGAGCACGACATGGGTCATGGCAAGCCGGCGTGTGGCAGCCGGGTCTGGACATTCCGCAACTGCTACCTGCAACCGTTTGTCAAGGACTGTCGCCACGCATTCAAGCTCGGCAAACGGCAGGGTTGCGTTCTCACCCGAAATCTCAAAGAGCAGTTTCATTCGTATTTTATTGGAATCGTGGGATGAAATAGGTGAGGGAGGACAGGTGAGAAGGTTCAGCACAGGATGTCCCTTTCCATACGGACGATTCCAGCTCAGCACACAGGTAACCATGCAGAGTCCTGAAAAGTGTTTCCGATATCAGGAATCGAACCGAACTCCTGTTATTACGATAAGTTCTAATTTGTTACAAACGAATATCGGATAGACCAAAAATTAACCGATACCGATATGACTGCACCTGATACTCACCTGATGGAATGGATCGACGAAAAGACGAAACACCTTGAAGCGTTGCGCCCGCTTGAGCCGGATCTGGTAAAACAGTTACATGAAGAGATGCGGGTGCTGCATACCTACAACTCCAATGCCATTGAGGGAAACACCCTCACGCTGTCTGAAACAAAACTTGTCCTTTCAACCGGTATTACCATCGGTGGCAGGACGCTTCGGGAACACCTTGAAGCAGCGAACAATGCTCAAGGATACGATCTCATTGTCCGCCTGGCACGCGATCAGGCACCGTTCAACCATATCACTATCCAGCAGGTTCACGAGATAGTGACTCGTGGGATCCTTGAAAATGCCGGGCGCTACCGCACCCATAATGTGCGTATCACCGGAGCTGTTCGCTCACCTCCAGACTGGCAGAAGATAATTCCCGAAATGGATCGGCTCATACAAGAAATAGCACATAACGATCGTACTGTCATTGAGATGACGGCGTACCTTCATCACCGGTTCGTTCTGATCCATCCTTTTATCGATGGAAACGGCAGGGTTGCACGATTGTTGCAAAACCTGTATCTCATCAGGAGCGGTTACCCCCCGATCGTCCTCTCCCAGAAGAAGAGGCAACAGTATTATCAGGCACTCCGCGAGGCAGATAACGGGGATCTTTCTTCGTTTGTCCTGTTCATTGCACGCGCCGTGAACGAAGCGCTCTCCCATTACCTTGCTATCGCCGGGGACCGGGAAACGCTTATCCCCCTCAGTGAACTTGCAGCAACCTCCCTGTATTCACAGGAATACCTGAGCCTCGCTGCCCGCCGTGGTCTTCTTGATGCGATAAAGATCAATGACGTCTGGCATGCGACACGGCGTGCACTGGATGAGTACTGCCAACAGCACGGCAGAAAATAGCAGGGGTCTTCCCCCATCCCTGGACCCCCTTTAACAGATGAGGGGGGTTTTCATACCATAATGCAATTCCAGTCGCGCACTACGGCATATGCCCTGATCCAGGAGCCGTTATCATTCACGGGTTGATCAGATCCTTGTAAAGGCTTTCCACTTCTTTTATACGGGGGGGATTCTTCTCTCCCTTCCTGTACTCATCGACTACTTCCTCCATATACTCCACGGGAGTATCCCCTGACCAGTCAAGGAATTCAGATCCGGATTTGATGTAACGGTCGAGTCCCAGTATGATGCCCATGCAGTATTCCTGTGCATCCGGGTACTGGGAAAGCTCCAGCAGTTTTTTCATCTGTTCGACCTCATCATCGATCGATTGGATGAACATCTCATATGCTTTTTCGGTCACGTCCACATAACCATCTCGTGTCCGCCCGGATTGAGCCCACAGTTCTTCGACGTCAAGGCAGGAGAGTCCGGCATAAACACTCTCGGCAATCGCTTCCCGGTCATAGTTCAGCACCTGCTTTTTGAGGCAGTCCTCGAGCTGCATCCTGACCGCGGGAGACGATGAAGCGAGGTGCAGCAGGCATCGACGGATCTGGTCATCCCCTGCCAGAGCTATGAGCGCATCGAGAGTCAGTTTCTTGCGCGGCATTTCTGTATCCTCAAGGGAATGGACGCATTCCGGATAACCCCCCGGTTACCGGCGCACCCATCTCCTGCACCGGCTCCGGAGCCAGAGCAGCGCACCCTTTGAATGAGCCCATGCCTCGATTGCTTCTGTTGCATAGATGATTGCCTCGTTCCGGTCGCCGATACCATAATGCTCTGGCATTTGGGAGGGCATCTTCCGGGTCAAAAGGAGATACGCGGGAACATACGGGTTACACTTCACCGCTTCAGACAACGCGGCATTTGCAGCCGGAGAGGCACCCTCCTTTCGGAACAACCAGAGCGCCTGGCTGTAGGCAAAGGTTGCCGACCCATCGTCTTCAAACTCTTTATAAAGAGCCGCAAAGTCGTCATCACGATCCACAGTCATCAAGCGCTGGGCGAGGACATACCGGATACCCTGGTTGTCCCCGGGGTTCAACCGGAGTGTTTGCTTACTCACTTCAATCGATTCGTCATAATTACGATTCCACCAGAGAAACTCGGCAAGTGCCGCCCTCGCACGCATGTAGGGGCGTGTGGAGAGAATGCCCCAGAAGTGCCCAATATCTTCCTCGAATGGCTCTTTTCCCAGCGCACGCTCCCCCGCCTGCACAGCTTGGCGGGCGTATTCCACGGCAGCGGGCAGGTCGTGATCGGCTGCATTTTCAGCGAGGATAATGTACGCTTCGGCGCAGTCCTGGGTGAGGGCAAGGGCTTGTTTCGCCAGTTCAAGACGATGTTTCGGGTCCGCGACTTCCGCTTCGTACATCAGTTCTTGTGCCTTTTCAAGCGGGGTATTTGCCAGTGCATGAGGAATCCCCCCGTGGGCAAGCTTGTCCTGAATGAAGGTATTGGCTTCTTCAATCGATGAAAACTGGTGGTTCGCCATGAGTGCTGCCACATCATTTAAAGACTGTTCCGCAGCTCTCCTGTTGAATACCGGTGGTTCCTTGGTTTGGGATCGTTTCTCTTTCATGGGCATCTTCCAGTAGAATGTTTTTGAATGGAGGGAGATGAACTCTTGCCCTAGGATGGCGGCTATATAAACGAGACATTCCGGTTCCGGATTGCGGGGGTGTGACCGTGCTGGAAGATCCCACCACCCCCACATTTCTTTCCCTCACGACAACAGAGTGGCACGCTTTCGGCTTTGGGCTCAAGGAGGGGCTCTGGTTCTGGAAGAGGACACCGCTTGCGTGGGACGCGATAAAGAAGATGGAGGCGTTGCCTGACGATGAGAAACCGTTGTCACCGGAATTGATTGTGTCATTGAAGGAGAAGTACCATTACTATATCATCGGGTTCGCTCTTCCCGAGGATTGTGCTCTTTTAGCCACCGGGGTGTATCTCATGATGACGAATGCACCGGCGCTTGTTAAGGTTGGGATGTCGGTGTTTGGGTACTCGGGATGAATCGGCAGTAAATAGCAAAGAAACAATAATGCAATTCTGTTCCTTT
>JAPKXU010000173.1 GCA_026394655.1 Methanoregula sp.
GATATACGCGGTGATGCAGCAGGTTATCGGCACAGAAAGAAGATATCCGGATACCCCGGCAATCACCGGCGGATTTTTCACGTACCTTCTGATATCGGCAACGATCTCCTCAATCAGGTGCTGCTCCTGCAGGAGTTTTGCGATCACTGCCCCGCAGAGGATGATGATACCGAACGCGGAAAAGACCTTGCCTACACCGGCGATGATCCCCAGCATTGTCGCGTCAGGTGTCATGCCCGCAAGGAGCCCGAACAGGATTGCCCCCCCGATCAAGGTGAAAAACGGGGATATCCTATACCAGAGACTGACGACCGTGATAAGGGCAAGGGTGATCACAAACGCGAGGAGAGGATCCATGTTTAGTATACTTGTAAGCGGGTAGAAAAAGACTTGGAAATTGTTTGTGTTTTTCACAGTATTCTACAAAGGTGGCGACCCTGCAACCGGGGAGCTACCGGGGGAACACGCAGCCTGTGCGCAGGATGCTCCCGGATATCTGCCCGGTTTCGATCGTCACGGTATCTGGCTGACTTGAGATGAGAGGCTGCACGTATGCGGTAGTACGCGGGCGGCGGTTTTCGGGAAAGTAGCATTTTTTAAAAAATCCGAGGTTCCTGCACTCATAGAATCATGTAATTCAATTTAATTTTTGATCTCTATCGGGGTCCGGACAAGTTTTAAGTCATACCACCCCTTCCCCAGCAGAGCAAATCCAATCACAATAAAAAAACCGGAATGGACACCGTAAACCCACGTCTCAAACCCCGGATTGCCGGAAAATAAACTCATCCAGAAGAACGGGCACACCAGTCCGAAGAGTGCGACTCCTGCGCCGATTTTCATCTGACTTTTTATCAGTCGTTCGCTGGGGGGCATGTTCATTCCCCGGGATTGTTGAGTGAATCATCCATATATCGACTGTTTATTCAATCGGGATATTGTTTTGCCGGAAGCCAGGATCACAATTCCCGCCATACCACGGTTTGGATGGGATTCTTTGTGCTTATATCTCATTTTCATCAAGCAGTTTCTGCACGAGAGCCGAGTCAAGGTATGCCCGGACTTCAACAATCTTCTCGTTCTCAAACCTGCATACCCAGCAGTAGCGGTTGTTGAAGGGTGCCCCGTTCAGCGCAGTTGAGAGTGCTTGCAGTTCAACGGCAGCGATCTCACCGGATATGATGACGTTCGTCACCCGTAACTTCACGCCATCACAAAGAACCCTGTTGAGTCGCCCGAATGTGTTCCTCACAAATGTTTCACGGTTATGGTACGTCCCGGCAAGCGGGTGCGTTCCCATCACCGTCCAGTTCACATCAGTGGCAACGTGACGGAAAAATTTCTCGTTGTGTCCATTCTCCAGATGTGCGAATAATGTGCGTACATCTCTCTCGGTGACCGATTTCATGAGATCCTCCTGATCATGGATGTCAGAGCATTGGTCATCGGGGATAAATAAAACTCTGTTCGTGGAGTTTCCCGAACCGGCAATCGATGCAATGCTCTGTTTTTGCACCCCATGTTTATCAGCCATAACACCCAAGTGCGAGTACGAGCATGGCAACATTTGAATGCGACCATTGTGGGAAATGCTGCAGGAGCTTTGGGGCATTCATTAAGATCGAGAGAAAAATATCAGACCGTGATTTCTACTGCCGCTACGGGATCACAAACGAACTCTTCCCGGTCCATGTCTCTCCTGAATACGCAGATGTCTTCTCTTCTTCCCTGCCAGCAGATGCGATCCCGGATGCCTGCCCGTTCCTGCGGAACGACAGGGAGGGTAAGGGGTATGCCTGCACCTGCTATCCTACACGCCCCAGTCAGTGCCGGGACTTCCGCTGTTATCACATGATCATCCGGACTGCCGGGGGCGAGATATGCGGCAAAGTCAAGGGGCGAGCGGATCTCAAAACCTCAGATGATAACCTGGCAAAACTCTGGAAAGAAGAGGTTGAACCCATCCCCAGAGAGGACCCGGCAGCATGGATGCGGGCAGTCATTCCCTTGCTTGCGGCACACGGGTACCACGCGGAACCCGTCGAATAAAAAAGGAGTTTTGGTTGCTCTCCCGGAGTTACTTTACCGGCGTTGCGTTACCGGCTTTACAACCTTCGCCGCGGAAGAGCGCCCACTCCTCGCAGCTTGTCCCGTTGGTAAATGAACACATGCCATATTCGCTCCCATCGGGATTCTTCAGGATCACGGTACTCCCGCCTACCTTGCCACAGTTCACGGAAGCCGGGTTTGCCATGCCAACTGATGCCGGGACAGTTGTCGCTGGTACAGTAACCCCGGCTTTACAGCCTTCGCCACGGAAGAGTGCCCATTCCTCGCAGGTAGT
>JAPKXU010000129.1 GCA_026394655.1 Methanoregula sp.
AGCGGTACGGGTCCGGAAAACGAGATGACGCTTGCTGAGATCTGCCGGGCTCTTGGCTGGGGTATGCCTGAGGTGTACATCCCTCTCCTGTTTTTAGCGCTTGACGGGCGCTGCGTCCTGCGACAGGAAGAGTTCTTTGGCGACGTGTATGTGCAGGTCTGCCGGGCAGGGGAGTGACTGCACCGGTGCAAACCGGGCATTTCCCGATGGTTGCCGCGTGTGTCACTGCTCGCAGAGCTTCGGACCTCGACCCCGGTTCCGAACAGCGAATTGATGATGACCCACCCCTCACACGGTCACCTGAGCCCGTTATCCCAGGTGGTGTAATGCCTCGCTGCGGGAACATTCAGGATAGGTTTGTTGTTGTTGCTGGGTGCCGAAATCGTGCCGAGATCAAATCAGGGTATGAGAATAGTCTTCCACTTCATTCTGCATTTTCTCAAACGCATCGTTAAAGTCGGGGATTTCCCGCAACTGGTGCCGCAACGATACGTTCCATGCTGCCGCAAACTGGTCACGCTTCTGGTTCAGGAGAGTGAGATCGACGATGATTCCTTTGTATTCGCATTTTTTCAGGAGGATTGACTTCACGTCTTCCCGGTTCACACGGTCTGCCAGTTGCCAGATATCATACAGGTCCCGGGATCGGGTCCGCTGAAAGAGCGAGCGGATCTTCTCTGCCATAATTTCTTCGAGAGCATACGAAGTCACTGAGGCTTCGAGCCTGTCTGAATAGTGATGGAAAACAGGTCGCTCGTGAACGGGAAGAAAAATCCGTTCATGGTCCGGATCGGTAAGGTCCAGATCGATATTTATCGGGGTTGTTGTGCTGCTGTGCAAAATCCTGAACTTTGCTGTAGCCCGGAAGCCACTCACCGTCTCAATAATGCCAACGTCTTCTTCGAACCGGATGCCGCTCTCTTCCCGGGCCCGGGCTGCGGCATCACGAACTGCGGCTTGCAGAGTCTCTTTATCGACCGGCTCAAGGAGCGTAAAATCAAGGTCATCGGAAAAGTGGTAGTGTTCGATAAACACTTTCCGGATGCCGGTCCCACCTTTCAGCGCCATGTTGATCGGACTCAGGTGGGCAAGAAGCCAGTTCTGTGCATAGTCCCGTTCGATAGTTGACGGAGGCACCCCGGATTCACGGGCTTTTTCCTTAATCTCGCGGTCCGGGATCATTCAGAAGACCCCGGGAGCAGGGTATCCACATTTATTTTGAGCCTCCACTTCGCATCATTCTCACCCTTTGCAGGCATAGTGGGATCGAGCAGGAGATAACTTTTGGATCGTGGCTGGGGAAGATCCAGCGGGGCACCCATTCTCTCGCAAAGATACCCCAACCTCCGGACCACGGCGAAATTATCGATCCTGATGGCGTATGCCATTAGCTGGTCGTAGTCCGGCGAACCGGTTTTTAATGCCTTCGCTGCTTCGATGATGCCTCCGGCATAGTGGGGTTTGTCAAGGCAGTCGATTATTGTCTTCTCCTTATCGGTGATGCTGACCGGGATCTCCTCGATCCATTCCTTCCGGACACCGAAAAATTTGTCTTTTTTCACCCGCACAATCTGGTAATTCACGCCGAAAATTTCCAGTACGTTCTTTTTCTTGCGTGCAGGAGTCTGGACAAAAACGGTGCGGGGAATCTGCTCGGTAAGACCGTAATAGTGCAGGGCGCTCCAGTAGGAAATGGCAGCGGGTTCGACAAGACAGGAAGCAATAACAAATTCATGAAGTGTGTATTTCCCTTTCTCGCTGGAAAGTGGGATAATCAGGTACTTGCCTCTTTCGACCCGTTCGATAAATCCCCGGTCCTCCATGCGGGAGAGGATGACCTTGAGTACCTCTTTTTTGATGTGAGTCTTCTGGTACAGCTGAGAAAAAGAAAATATCTGGTTCTCCTTTGCCATTGCCTTGAGAATCTCCCGTGTCATCGGCTCCTCCTTATCTTATGTTCCCACTTAAGTACACCAACGTTAACATTTATGTTAACTTCGGTGTACGCGATCGGGAATTTGATGACCCGGGCCGGTCATTGACCATCAACACTAAAAAACGGGCACAGAAAGATGATGCAATCAGATATGCTTATTGAGGGGAGATAATCCCATAATTATAAGGCACTTCCCGGGGGGATGGGCGAGAGCCCCCCCCCCATCTCAAAAAAAAATGATGCCGGGGTTTTACTTGCCCCGTGCAAAGGTTGCCTGAATGATCATTAACTGGCGAATCGGGGGTATGCCAGGAATCAGGGTCGGCTATGTAAAAGTGGTGAAGTCAGGCTATAGATGCGTAAAAAAAAGCGCGGGTTAATAGCCGCTCTTCACGCGCGGGATCTCACCAATATCGAGATACTGGTCACCAGCCCGGGTGTATTGTTGCCAGCTCACATTCATCCCGCCGTTTGGATCTCCTGTCTTCGCGAACCTGACCCAGAGATCCATCATCGTATCTGATACCCCGGCGCTCACCGGGTCAGGCTTAATCATGGGCGGTCTGAATACAAAGAAGAGCTCGCTGCCATGGAATGCTCCAAAGGGTTGTCCGGGTATGACAGAGGAGACCC
>JAPKXU010000270.1 GCA_026394655.1 Methanoregula sp.
ACGGATAAAATTGTCTTCGGGCTGGAATTTCTCATCGCGGCAGATATCCTCGCCACCCTGCTCTCCCCAACCGAGCAGGATCTTATCAACCTTGCCGTTGTCGTCGTCATCAGGACGGTGCTCGGTTATTTCCTCTCACGGGAAGCAGCGGAGTTCAATCTCCAGTAATCGTATCGGTATCCAATTGAGCGCACAGGTACGGTGCCCCCGTACCCTCTTTTATCCCCGATCACTCATCTGTCGTGACAATAGGACGGGTCTGGGACAAAAAGGGATTGAACGTCTGAATTGCGTCTTAATTAAGAAAACCGAGAGGAATCCACAAAGAAGGACATTTCAATACCTGCATCATACGGTTTGTACTGATACGAGGAATGTTCCATGGCAACCGATCCAGTCTGTCTTGCAATCTTTGATGAGGAGGACGCGAAAGCGACCAGTATGTACCGCAATGAGAAGTATTTCTTCTGCTGCAACTACTGCAAAAAGCAGTTCGAAGAAAATCCGAAACGATATTCACGGATCTCCCATGACATCAGCGTAAACCTTGACCAGTGCAAATGAACGGCTGGTGTCGGTTGTCCCTTTTTCCTCATGCAGTGCGGCTGCCATGAAACGGTTGATCATCCTGTTACTAATCTACCCATAAATACGTACTACCTAATGATTCTGTCACGGTTTTTCGTGCATGCTACCCAGCCAGCGGAAATATCCGCATGATTATGAACCTGACTGCTGCACTCTAATGAAGGAGAGCCTGACGACCATGGAAATGACGCTACACCCGGTTGGTTATGTGAGATCCGCCTACAAGAAAAGAGGCGATGCTCCCCGACAGGGACGATTGTCCGAAAAAACTGCCGAGATTGTTATCGACCCGCAGTACCGTGACGGTCTCTTCCGGCTGGAGGGAGAAAAACGCCTGATCGTTCTCGCATGGTTTGATCGCTCCGATCGGACGTTCCTGCGCGTAACACCCCCCGGCACTACGGTAGAGCACGGAGTCTTTGCCACCCGATCCCCGGACCGCCCGAACCCGATAGGGCTCTCGGTGGTTGACCTGATTGGGATCAAAGACGGCGTGCTCGAAGTCCGGGGTCTTGACTCGCTGGACGGCACGCCGATCATCGACATCAAACCTTATATCCCGGAATTCGATTGCCCTTGTTGAAGGACCGGACATCGGCAAACCATGCCAGAGACACGGCAGCATGGAAAAGAATCTGATAAAACAGTTACAGAATAGTACTTTAAAGTGAAGGTGAAGTGTGACAGCCATACTTGTTGATCAGGATCTCTGTACCCGGTGCGGGATCTGTTCTGTCGTCTGCCCGATGTCAATTGTCGACCCGGCTGATGAAAATACCCTACCGGTTGTACAGGACACAAAAGCCGGCATGTGCATCCGTTGCGGGCACTGTGAAGTCTTCTGCCCGTCACAGGCGCTCCTGCAAAACTACCTGCCGGACGAGAAAGTGCAGGTCTCGGCCGGTGCCGGCACGATATCTCCCGATGATCTCGGGGTATACCTCAAAAAGCGCCGGTCTGTCCGGCATTTCACGAAGGATCTCGTTCCAAAGGAGAAGATCGCTTCTGTCCTTGACATCGCCCGGTACGCGGCATCGGGTGGCAACGGGCAGCCGGTGCAGTGGCTGGTCGTTCACGACCCTGAGGAAGTCAGGAAGATTGCCGGACTGACCATTGAGTGGATGAAGACTCTTGTGAATAGCAGGCATCCCATGAGCGGCTACGTGCCGGTACTGATTGAAGCATGGGAACAGGGACGCGATGTCATCTGCCGTGGCGCACCTTACCTGTTAATCGCTCACATTCCAGAAGGAAACCCGATTGCCACCGTTGATGCGATCATCGCACTTACGCATTTTGATATCGCGGCACCGGCATTCGGTATCGGGACCTGCTGGGCGGGTTTTGTTGCTGCCGCCTGCCGGGAGTACCCGCCAATGCAGGAAGAACTTACCCTGCCAAAAGGAAGGATTGTGGCCTATGCGATGATGTTCGGCCATCCACAGTACAAGGTCTACGGTATTCCCCGGCGCAACCCGGTGCAGGTAACGTGGAAGTAAAGGAGCAGGAATAAACGATGTCAGGTATAATCGCGATAAACGGAAGCCCGAGGAAGAAGTGGAACACCGCGATGCTCCTCGAAAAGGCCCTTGAAGGCGCGGCATCGCAGGGGAGAGAGACGGAGCTCATCCATCTCTACGATCTTGATTTTAAAGGGTGCACAAGCTGCTTTGCATGTAAGCTGAAAGGAGGGAAGAGTTATGGCAGATGTGCGGTTCGCGACGGGCTGACAACGGTGCTCGACGGGATTCATGACGCGGATGCCCTTATCCTCGGCTCTCCGATCTACTTCGGCACCGTGACCGGGGAAATGCGTTCATTCATGGAACGGCTCCTCTTCCCGTACCTGGTATACACCAATCCCCCATCATCACTCTTCGAGCGGAAGATCCATACGGCATTCATCTACACGATGAACGTTTCGGAGCAGCAGATGAAGGAGTACGGCTATCCCCTGCTTATCGCGGCGAATGCACACGTCCTGAGCCGGACTTTCGGGCATTCCGAATCCCTGTATGCCTTCGAGACCCTCCAGTTCGAGGACTACGACAAGGTCGTTTTCAGCTACTTCGACCCGGCGGCACGGCGGGAACGGCGCAAAACGGTCTTCCCGGAGGATTGCAGACGGGCGTTTGAATTGGGAGTCAGGTTGGGAAAAGCCCATTGAAGAAGGCACAGGATAGTGCAATTATAGAAAAACGTACATGATTTCCTGTGGGACACATGTATACAGCACTTGAAAACGGCGTAAGCCGTTTTCATATTAAAAGAACTCTTATTATCGGGAGCTCCTGGTAGACCAGTAGCACCGGTATCCTCATGGCGGAGTTTAAAGGGGACTCAAAGATCGGGCAGAAAAAATAACAACCGGCTCCTTACACCTTCAGCACTGCAGGCAACCCGCGAGCCCATACGGCAATCGCATCCCCGTCGCGGAAGTCCCCGGTCGGGATCTTTGCCATCTCCATGAACTTGCGCATCACAAAGTTGACCTTTGCCGGATCCAATTTGCCGGCAAAGAGCACCGATGCCACGGGTGTCACCTGCCCAAGGGCTTTTGTCAATGCCCCCATCGCAGCCTCAATAGCGCCGGGCTTGGGGTCTTTTGGCGCCACCCCGACAACGAACGCAGCAACCGGGACCTTTGCAAGCTCGGAACAGTAGTGCCCGGTAAATTTTCCCATATCGCCAATGACGCTGCCCATGTAGAGCGGTGCACCGATCACGATTGCATCGTAACCCGCAAGCGTCCTTACCGTTTTCATCTCAATAACGTCAACGGTCTTTCCCGCTGATTGCAGTTCCTTCCCTATAGCCTGTGCTATTTCAGCAGTCGACCCGTTTTTCGATGCATACGCGACAAGAATACGTCCCGACATGTCAGATCCTTAACGAGTATTGAACCGGTTCGTATAAACATTCTCGATCAGCCCCCTGTTACCTGCAAAATGCCAGTTTACTCTGCGAGATACAAGACGGCAAAAAAAGATAATGAATTGTTTCAGATAAACAGCGGTGCGAGCACAAGCGAGAGTGTCGCAAGCAGCTTGATCAAGACGTGGAGGGACGGTCCTGCGGTGTCCTTGCACGGGTCCCCAA
>JAPKXU010000190.1 GCA_026394655.1 Methanoregula sp.
CCATTCAGCCGTATAGATCCTGCATCAGGCATCAATAAGCCGGAGAGTATATTGAGTACTGTCGATTTTCCTGCCCCGTTCTCCCCCATCAGCACCATAATCTCCCCCGGTTTTGCCTGGATCTTCAGATCGAGCGGGAAGTCCCGGAGCTGTTTATGGAGTGCTGCTTCAAGCATGCTGCACCTCACGGGTAGCAAGGAACCTGACGGCAATCATAATGGTAAACGAGATAATCACAAGAAGGATGGAGACCGTGAGACCAATGTTGAAGTTCCCCTGGAGGCCGACGTAGACTGCAAGTGGCATGGTCTGGGATACTCCCGGAAGGTTACCGGCAAACATGATTGTTGCCCCGAACTCACCGAGCGCCCGCCCGAATGTCATAACCGCACCCGACACAAGTCCGCTGGCGGTGAGAGGAATGGTGATGGTGAGAAAGATCCTGAACGGTGACGCCCCGAGTGTTCGTGCAGTCTGCTCGTACGAAGGGTCGAGTTGTTCGAAGAGGGATTTTGCCTGCCGCAGGTAGAAGGGCGAAGCAACGAAGATCTGTGCCATGATGACGGCAACGGTTGTAAATGCCAGCGTGATCCCAAACATGTTCAGGTATTTCCCTATGAGCCCTACCCTTCCGTACAGGACCAGTAATGCCATGCCGGCAACTGCCGGAGGGAGCACCAGCGGGAGATCGATAAGGGTGTCAACGATCATCTTCCCCGGGTATTTGTTCCGGCAGTGAACGTACGCAAACGGGGTGCCTACGACAATCACGATACCGAGCGAGATAGCAGAGGTAGTCAGGCTAAGCCACAGGGCGGCGGTGACTGCGGGATTATAGAGAGATGAAAAGAAAAGTTCGGGAGTTGTCCGGAAAAACAGGGCGGCAACCGGGAGCGCAAGGTAGAGGGTGACTGATGCAACCAGTACGATCGCACCAATCGTAGTGAGAGTGCGCCGGAAGTTGTCCGGTTCAAGGAACGAAATGATCATGGCATGGAATGGGTATCCAATTCATGTACTGGTGACGTTCATAAAAAATTCAGGATACCGGCCTGAACCCGTAGTCTTTGAGGATCTGCTGACCGGAAGATGAGAGCATAAAGTTCTCGAACTCCACCGATGCTCCGGTGTTCTTGGTCTGTTTCAGAATGCCGATCGTGTAAGTCTGGAGGTAATTATCCTTCTGCGGGATAGTAATGGCAGTCAGGGTACCAGCGGGTGCCGCAGCATATGTGGATTCATAGACCAGTCCGGCATCCACTTCACCAAGCGAGACCTTAGTCGCAACAGCGGGTTCCGAGGTTTCGTAGGAAACCACATTCTTGAAAACGGACGTGTTCCAGTCCTGGCTATAGGTCGACTTCGCGAGATTAGCAAGCACGGCATAGGAGGCGGTTCCAACTGGGACGTTAGATGCTGCAATAGCGATCTTCTTTCCGGGCATTGCGAGGTCAGCAAGCGATTTGATATTACCGGGGTTTGATGACGGCAGGATCACGATGATGTAGTTCGATGTAAGGGGTTTTACGGTATCAGTGATGAAATACCCGCCATTCTTAAGTTCATTCGTGTAGGTATTGCTCGCCGAAATGAATACGTCTGCATATGCGCCGTTCTGGACCTGCGTTTTAAGGGTTTGGGTCCCGTCAAGGTTGAAAACGGCAGTATTGCCCGGGTACATCTGAGAGAATCCAGTTCCAAGTTTACTGGAAGCACCCGTCAGTGATGCCGCAGTATAGACAATGAGGTTACTGGGTGAATACGTATATGTTGGAACCGGTGTTGCAGTCATCTTGACCACAGTCGGTGCCGCAGTTGTTGTCAAGGCTACAGCAGTTGTCGGTACAGGTGCCGCTGTCACGGTTCCGGTTGGAGCCGGTGTTGCAGCGGGCTGCGGTGTCGTTGTCGTGCAGCCGGCAATAAGACATGCGAACAGTAGTAGACATGCGATACTGATGTATACGGAGTACTTGTCATTCCATATTTTTTGCATTGAGGATCACTCCTTTCTATACTTGATTTGTGTGATTTAAGATAAACTATTCTATTTGATTTTTTACTAATGTTAATGAGAAAATATTATAATGGGTTGAGTTCCAATACTATATTGTCCCTTTGGCAAACACACACCAAAGGACAACATGCACACATTAGTAGTCATACGCCAGTATGATCAACGGGGGGACGGATTCTCCTGATCAGAGAATTCCCCCGGTTTTCTTTTTCAGTAATGTTAAAAATATGGGAATTATATATTAGCCAAAGTTGAGAACCATGAAGATCAGTGCACGAAACCAGATCAAAGGAACCGTCAAGATGATCAAGAAAGACCGGTCAGCACGGAAGTAGTCATATCCATTGCCGGTGGAAATGAGATCATCTCATCGGTTACTACCCATTCAGCGGAAAAAATGGATCTACGGGAAGGCTCGCATGCCTACGCGATTGTGAAGACTTCCGAAGTGAGGATAGGGATCGATTAATTCCATTCATTCTTTACTATGAAAACTGCTCTCGCCATTTTCATAGGAAATTACACCAATCTAAGTGACCTCATACCGGTGGGAAAACCAATTCAATTTTGTACTTATCTGGAGTTTACCGGGATTTCTCACAGAACCGCTCATCAGACTTCGCCACAGCAACCACATCCTTTCAACCGGCAAGCCACCCCGACTTCTCGTCAGGATAACTGTCAAATGCCGGCGAATAGGGTTTGATATCAAAGAGTGGCGTCCCGTCAAGGATATCAACATCCTCGATGATCAGTTCGCAGCCGTTCACCGCAACGAGCCGCACAATCGAGAGACCAATCGCATTCGGTCGTCTTGGAGCGCGGGTTGAAAAGACACCGTGCGAAACCGTGTCCAAAAAGGGGATCACTTCAAGGTTATACCCCTGCGAGTGGTGGAAGGGATAAAGAAGAATGATCCGGGAGAATCCGTTCAGGTCGCAAAGCCCTGCCTGGTATTTTTCATCAATGACCATCCTGCCCCGCACTCCCGCTGCACCCGCAGGCTGGATCGGCATGCCGGCGAGTTCAGTGAATGGGGAGTGGATGGTTCCGATGGGGGTATAGGTAAATGCGGTCTTGATTAGTGAATTCATTGATGTATCACTATGTGATAACCAGGTTAAAGACACTCAAAAAGGTAACGTGCTCTTTCTGAAGAGGTGTTCCCCCGGTTTATACTCACCGGGCGATCCGGGAGATAACAACCGGGTTTACGGACAACATTTCTTAATGCAATTGTGTCCAATATATTTGCAGGAATACTATGGTCGTCCTTTCAGTCGATTGCCTCTTTGATGCAGCGGTTCGTATACAAGTAGAAGAACGGTCGGTCAGCATCACATTCACCCGCGACGCCATCAGTATAAAATTCCCCACCACCCGGCGTCTTGCCGAGTTTCTCGAAGTTCCGCATTACTACATCCTCCCGTACTTTGCCATGATGGAGCAGGAAGAACTCGTCACCCGCGCCGAGCGTGTCGGGATCCTGACTACAGTAAAAGGAAGCCGGAAGATGATCGCGCTGATGAACGAGAAGTACCAGCAGGAGATCGAAGCCATCCTTGGGCACGTCATCTTTTCCGAATTCGCACAAAGATGCGAGCTTGCGTAATAACAGCCGATCTTTTTTGTTTTTTTCAATTTTTTTGCATTGTATTTTTTACCGGGGGTTTGTTCTGGTATATCACTTGTTTACCAGTTGGTTAATGACAGAGAATTAACAAATTTGAAAAAGAAACATTGAATAGTTCTCATGAAGAAGTCTAGTGGGATCATACTATGGCTAAAAAAATGCATGTTGGACTGATTGCAGCAGCAATCATACTCCTTATCTTAACAGTCTGGATTTCTGGTTGTACAACTTCACAGACTACACCGGCACCGGCAGCGAATACGACACCGCAGAAACTGATTATTGCAAAGACCACGAGCCTCTACGATACGGGTCTCTTAGCCTATCTCCAGCCCAAGTTCGAAGCCCAGAACAACGTCAAACTCCTGATCACGTCACAGGGATCAGGAAAGGCAATCGAACTTGCGAAGAACGGCGATGCGGACGTCCTCCTCGTCCACTCGCCGGCGGCGGAACTCACATTTATGAACGGCGGGTACGGGGTGAACCGCAGATCGTTTGCATCGAATTCGTTCATGATAGTTGGGCCAAAGAATGACCCGGCGGGAATCACCAACATGACCCCGGAAGCCGGCTTTACGACGCTCTACTTGAAGGGCATGAACAAGACGCCCAATGTCTTCTTCATTTCCCGTGGCGATGGCTCCGGGACGCAAACTGCCGAGCAAAACGTCTGGAAGAGCGCCGGGTACAATTACACACAGGCAATCGATAAGTCCGGTCCATGGTATATTTCAGCAGGGAAAGGCATGGGCGAGACTCTCCAGATGGCAAGCGAGAAGGGCGCATATACC
>JAPKXU010000097.1 GCA_026394655.1 Methanoregula sp.
CCAAACAGGTTGACGTAGAGAAGAAACTCTTGGGACTCCTCAGAACGACATATGCCAAAGCGGGTAAGACAAAACAGGAGGTACTACAGACAATTGAGGAACTGGATATTGAGATCCAGCGGAGGGAAGAGACGATGATCCAGTTCCGGCAAAAACTATCCGTAATCCCGGAATCGTTCGAGGTCCCTGATTCCAAGTTTGAGATCTACGGGCGGGTGGCATCGACCGGTGAGCCGGAGTCATTTGCACTCGATTTTATACTTTTAAAAAAGTGGCTGCATATCTCCGTATATTCCCCGGCAAAAGAGTACTTTGTAGCAATCTTTGAAGACATCGCCGAACGCAAACGGGCGGAAAAGGAGTTGCGGGTAAATGAAAAACGACTTCAGATGGCGCAGGAGATCTGTCATATCGGATGTTGGGAGTATGATATAAAAACCAACCGGATGTGGGGTTCTCGCGAGGGTTGTCACCTGTTCGGGTATCCGAGGATGGCAGGTAGTTTCCCGATTGAAAATTTTACATCCTGCATTACGGAACCCGAGTCGGTTCTTAAAGCGTTCAATGATCTGATCAATGAGGGAAAAGAGTACGACCTTGAATTTATTATCAATCCCAAAGACGGCTCCGCCCCAAGGACGCTCCACAACATTGGCAAACTCGAAAAGGATGAACAGGGCAACCCGGTAAAAGTTAAGGGAATTACCCAGGACATCACCGAGCGAAAGCAGGCGGAAGATGCACTTTTGCAGGTAAACAGGCAATTAAACCTCCTTTCCAGTATCACACGGCATGACATCACGAACCAACTGCTGGTGCTAAAGGGGTATCTTGAGTTATCGCACGATGTTATAGACAACCCGGAAGCACTAAAAGAGTACATCAAAAAAGAGCAGCAAGCCGCGAATACTATCGAGGAGCAGATCATGTTCACGAAAGACTTTCGGGAGCTGGGTGCCGTAGCTCCCGCATGGCAGAGCGTGAACACAAGTATAAAAAAAGCGGTTGACATGCTGCCGATGCGTGCCGTCCGTGTCGAAGTTGATCCCGCCGATCCCGAAGTGTATGCCAATCCGCTCTTCGAGAAGGTCTTCTACAATTTGATCGACAACGCTCTCCGCTACGGTGGGGACCGGATGAATACCCTACGGATCTCTTCAGAAGAATCTGACCGGGGATTTACCCTTATCTGCGAGGATGACGGCATCGGGATCTCCGCTGAGGATAAAAAACGCCTCTTCACCCGGGGATTCGGCAAGAACACCGGTCTTGGTCTGTTCCTCTCACAGGAGATTCTCTCGATTACCGGTATCACTATTATAGAGAACGGAGAACCGGGCACGGGAGCCCGGTTCGAGATTGCGGTGCCGAAGGGTGCGTGGCGGTTCACCGCAACCGGGGAAAAATAAACCGGAAAAATTCTTGATACTCAGCCAATTGTTTCAGGAAAGCCGGGAAAAAATGACACGTGGTATTTGTGCAGATCCGATAAAAGAGTTGGAACGCCGGAGAAAAATGAGCGAGGCGTGGAAACGGCGTGCACCTGCATCCAAAGAAACGTGTCGGAAAATAAGCGACGCGATGAAAGGACATGCGAAATCAGAAGAACACCGTAGGAAACTAAGCGAGGCACTCAAAGGAAAGCACCCATCAGAAGAAACACTCAGGAAAATAAG
>JAPKXU010000236.1 GCA_026394655.1 Methanoregula sp.
GATGTTGGTACCACAGTGGCAGATGAATACACCGATACGTGCATCCTGCTTGGTGGTGACATTCGGGACTGCTGCCTTCTTTCCTTCCTGTTTTGCGGGTGCTTCGCGTTTTATTTCTTTCTTTGCATCCGTCTTTTTTGCAGTTGATTTCTTCTTTTCAGCCATCATGACCACCTCACAGCACCTTCTGCAGGAATGGCTCACAGCTGATCCCATGGAGGTCCAGCCCGAGGTCCTGCGGACTCATTCCCTGTGCCAGCCCGAGCAGCTCAGCAAAGTGCAGTACGGGTAAATCGTATGACACGCCAAACTTTTCCTTGATCTCGATCTGACCGCGGTCAAACTGGAGCTGACAGAACGGGCAGATATCCGTGAGAGCGTCAACCTTTGCCTCTTTTAAGTTGATCAGCTTCTCATTGGCAATGTCCAGTGCATGCACAATATCATACCCACGGACACCGCCGCCGGCACCACAGCACTGCATCTTGTTGCGGTACTCGACAGGTGTAGCGCCAATGGCGGCGACCAGTTCTTCCATCCAGGTGGGGTGTTCGGTATTCAGCATTACATCTTTCTCGAACTCCCTGTCCTTATGGGGCTTTGTCAGGTGGCAGCCATAGTGGACGGCGATACGTGCACCCGTGAGCGGGTTAGTCACGCTTTCGCGGACCTTGTCGACTCCGATGAACTTGTCATTGTAGAGCAGTTCAGCGGTGTGGTAGACATTGATGGTGCCCTTGTACTCCATGTCGATCTCTTTTAAGACCTCGTTCACGCCATCGCGAAGGTCCTGGTTGTGCTTGAGTTTGTGGTTGACTTCCCAAATCGACTTGTAACAACCGTTGCAGACAAGAGCGATGTCCATCTTCATCTGTTCTGCAAGGACAAGGTTGCGGGCTGCCATTGCGTAAAAGACATTGAGATCGATCGATCCGAATGCACCTGGTGCTGGGCAGCAGCTTGCTCCCTTGAGGGGGACCAGTTCCACGCCAAGTTTTTTCATTGCCTTGATGGAAGCGGATTCAACACCCGGGTAACGGTTAGGGGCAATACATCCGAGATAGAATGCGAATTTGTGTTTTGCTTCTGACATGGTATCTTACCCCTCCCGCTCTTTGATGATCCGGTCGGCATTTGCCTTGAGTTTGTAGTGGTCAAGGATCTTCCTGATGCCCGGTATAAATTCCGGATACATGTGGGTGGTCGGTGGGTCGCGGGAGAGCCCGATCTTCTCGCGGGCTGCACGGTTGACATCATTGTTCGGGACACCATGCCCTGAGGCATAGATCGCCGTCACGGTCTTGAGGAAGTTCACCGGTATAATATCGCGTTTGAAGGCGAGGTTCCTCATTGCCATTATTACATCTGTAGGTGCAATGTCCCGCGGGCACCGGTCTGTACAGCTGTAGCAGGTAGTACAGAGCCAGAGATCCGGATCTGTCAGGGATTCGTTCTCAAGCCCGAGCACGGCTCTCCGCATAAACTTGCGGATACGGTATGTGCTCCTCGGGGCTGACGGGCACGAGCCCGTACAGGTACCGCACTGGTAGCACATGTGGGCGATGGTGCGTGAGATGCCCTTGACGTTCTTTGTGAATTCCGGGTTTGAATCATCATTATAATATCGTTGGTCGTGGAGTTTCTTCTCCAGCGCTTCCGGGTAACCTTTTGTTCGTACCATGGTGCTCCCTCACGCCTTCTCCATAATCTTTATTCCGACCTGTCCGGTCACACCCTCTTTCACCTTAGAGGTTCGCTTGGTGAAGAGTTTCTCCTTGATTTTCTTGAACAGGTCTGTCTCTGTACCCTTGACGCGGACGCCGGTTCTCTGCATGATGATGATGTCCTCACCCGGGCATGCATTCACGCAGGCACCGCACAGGATACAGTAATCCTTATTGACTGCGATGGTCTTCTCGATCTCGTGTCCCATATCAGCCGCTGGCTTTGCAGACGGGAGATAGATCGCGTTTGCCGGGCAGATCTCGGCGCAGGTTGAGCAACCGCCGGGGCATTTCTCGGCATGGAACTCGATGTCGCCTTCAAAGATCTTCTCGACCGTGATCGCTTCGGGCGGGCAGTTGCGCGAGCACCATGTGCAGGTACAACAGTTGTCCTGGTTGATGCTGACTTTTCCGTCAACCTTGTCAGAGATGACTTCGCGCTCGACCGTGATGCACTCTTCAGGGCACGCCTCGAGACAGACTTTGCACGCATCGCACTTGGTCTCGTCCCAGACGACTTCGCCCTCGACTTTACCGGTTTCGGCGGTAAACTCTTTGTGCTTCACGACAAGAGCTGGACAAAGTGCGCCACACAGCCCACAGAGTGAACACTTCTCCATGTCAACTTTGAATGTGATCTTCCGGTCGATTGCGTCACGCGGGCAGACCTCTTCACAGATCGTGCACTTGACACACTTCTCGTCATCAATCTCTGCCTTCATGTCATACTGTGGGAATCCTTCTTTTTCAAGGATTGGGAGCCGCTCCTGATTGTCCACCTTCAGAGTCATCGCGTTGAACGGGCACATGACTACGCATACACCACAATATGAGCACTTGGTCTCGTCGACGTCCACCGGGGCAGCGTAATTGATCGCGCCACGCCTGGATGC
This sequence comes from Methanoregula sp., assembly GCA_026394655.1. Classification (GTDB taxonomy): domain Archaea; phylum Halobacteriota; class Methanomicrobia; order Methanomicrobiales; family Methanospirillaceae; genus Methanoregula. The sequence goes on from JAPKXU010000236.1 coordinate 2,618, forward strand.
ACCGACAAGCCCGAGAACGATAGCCTCCTCGGGGCAT
>JAPKXU010000048.1 GCA_026394655.1 Methanoregula sp.
TAAATCGGCGAGGCTGATACCCCCAGGGCTTTGCGGTTCCGCAACAACGATCTCGTGGAACGGTCCGTCAAGCGCGACTGAGAACGCGGTATGGAGGCTTACCGGAGGCGCATCTTTTCCGGGAACGAGAAAATCGGGAGCATCGGTACTGTCAGCAGGTCTCCAGAAGATGGCGCCGCCTAGTGTTACCAGCTCGCCGAGGTGCGCGAGCCCTTCGGCTGCGGTCTCCCCAAGTGCACCGGTGCCGGCAGAATATTCACCGTTTACAAACGTCCGGCTGGTGAGATCGTCCGGATCTGCTGTCGGTGCACAGGCTTTTTTTGGATTCCCGGTAATCTTCAGCACGGCTTCTGCTGATGAAACGGTTTCAATCGAGATCCGGACCGGCCCGGACTCTGCAACGATCCCCGCGTGATGGGCGGCTACCGGAGTTCCTTCGAGCTGGCACCGGTTTATTGCTTCTGCGGTCGTAGCGCAGACGGAAAAGACGCGTTGGAACCCGGTAATTTCAAGGACTTTTGCGACAGATGGCTGGAGAGCGCAGAGAAAGAGGTGCCCGTTTTTCTGCCGGAGCACCCTCTCTAGCATAGAGAATACTCGAATCCCCGCGCTGCTCATGTAGGAAACATGAGTCATATCAAAGACCACAAACCGATCGGCAGCTTGAAGGCGGGTCTTTATTGCATTGTCCAGCTGTATTGAGCCGGCGGAGTCGATCCGCCCGTCAAGAACAAAGACCGGAGCACTTCCCGGCTTTTCGTACCGGATATCCATCCAGTAAATTACTCTCCCCAGTTTCCTTTAAGTTTGTCGTTATTGTGTTTTGATCGATGTCAATACCCGATTGCATAATACCATCCGTCTTCCTCTCGCACGTGGAGCGGGACAGAGAATAATCCCCCGATTATTTCATCGGTCAGCATCGCCGCTTTTGTCCCGTCCCGGCAGAACTTTCCATCCTTCATCAGGATCACTCGCGAGCATTCTGGACTGATATCCTGGAGGTTGTGCGTCACGAGGAGAATACCGGTGCCTGCCCGTGCGATCTTCCGGAGGATCTGCCGGAACGCGTGGAGTGCGTGCAGGTCAAGGCTGTTTGTCGGTTCATCAAGGATCAGCGTGTTTGGTTTGTGGACGAGCGCCCTCGCGACAAGAAACCGGCGTGCTTCCCCGGATGAAAACTCGTTCATATGACGGTCGAGGAGATGATCAATCTCTAAAAATGTACTGATCTTACGGGTTCGCTTCTCCATCTCGTTTGTTATGACCCGGTTGTAGAGCCCGATACTGGAAAAGAAACCGGACAGGATCACTTCGCGTCCCGTCGTATCCCATAAGAAATTGTATTGCAGATCGTTTGAGACAATGCCGAGATGGGACCGCATGGCAAAGACATCCCATACCTCCCTGCCCCGGCACCGGAAAGTGACCGGTTCATCTGATTGTACCGGATAGAGTTCCCGCGCGATGGTTTTTATAAACGACGATTTCCCGGCGCCGTTCGGTCCGAGAATGGCGACATTCTCGCCCTCTTCGATCGTCACGGATAACGAATCGAGGACTTTTATTTTGCCCCTCATGACCGTGACATTCTCAAATTCCAGTAAGGGAGGGTGGGTGTTTTTGTGGGATGGGCTGCGGGATTTTTTCATGAATCATCTCCGGTGTCAAGTACGGCACCGTTCCGGCTGGAATTATTTGTTTTATCCTGTTTTGTTATATCCTGTACATGAGTATCGGATATCCCATTTAACCTTCCGTTATTTCCCCGAAAAGAGAAAGGTCGTCGTCTCGGACTCCATTATCGCTTTAGGGGGATCTCTTGAACAGCATCGCGGCAACACAGCCGGTCGTGAGATTACGCATCGTGTGCAGAGATCGGTATCAATGATGATTGTTGTCATGGTGTCTCGCGCCACATTTGTATAAAAATCAGGATCCTTTACCTTTGAATGTTTATCGTTTACCCACCCATCCGGTACGCGCCTATCGGGCACCGGTCGAAATATTCCTCGTAGACCTGCGCGATATCGACAGAATCTGATGCCACGTAGGGCGCGGGTTTGTACCCAAGTACCCGGCGCAGATCCCTTCGGATAAAAAATGTCCGTCTCGCTACCATCGCCCGCTGCTTCTTCACCGTAACCGGCAGGGTGTGAATTGCCTTATGACAAAGCTCGCAGACAACCAGGATACGTGTCGAAGGATCCCGTGCCATCTCCCGGTAGATGCGCCTTGAGATCAGATGAATACAAAGGAGTGGTGCGGGAAAATAATCATGGCACATTTCGCAGGTGTTCTCAACCGCTGTCTTGCATTTTTTCTCCTGCGCTGAACTGATCTCCATGCTGCTAACTTCTGTCATCATGCGGCAGGCTCCTCTTCATGCGACCATTGTCAAGGAGAGATAAACTATTTTTCGCAACTGACATTCATCACCATATTTTGATGTCATGCAAACGCCAAAAGCCACATTGTCTGTTTACTATTCTCGACAATGAAATCCCGCGATCATTTATGGTTGTTATACCGGGTCGAGCGTAATCACAAACCGGCTGGTGGTGCCGGCATAATCATACGTGAAGGAACCTCCGGCAGCGTGACAGGCACGGCGCAGAAATCCTGAATAATGGCTATCAAGGGATTTGATGCAACCAGTCCCTGAAAGGGTGACAACAACGGCTGAACCGGATCGTTGCGCCGTAATCCGGATATTTCCGGCACCGGTACCCACCAGATCCTCAAGCATCTCCGTGACCAGATCACAAAAACGGTCGTGGTCTATTGGCGCTACGAGCGTGGGATCAGGGCATTCGAACGTAACCTCCACATCTTTGAGGAGCGGGGGTGTGCCGATGCGGGAAAGGAGGATCTGTACGAACGCATCGTTATCATCCGCAGATGAAAGGAAATCGTCATCCGAACACGCGGGAACCGTGTGGCTGATGACAAGAGATTCAAGAATGGACGAGATGTTCTGTTCAGAGTATTCTGTTGGTGGGGAAAAGCCCCGAAGCGTGGTCGTGTAATCAGCAATCAACCGGCTTGCTCGGGAAATGAGCGACGGGTCGATGATCCGACCGAGTGCAGCCCCGTCAAACGACCGCTCGATCTTTGCGATCACCTGCGCTGCCTTCAATGCCAGATGGATCGGCTGCTGTTTTCCGGACCGGAACTCTTCAGAGAACGCGGTGAATTCATCCAGCATCGCATCAACCGTGTCGCTCTTAATCAGTGTACCCAGTTGCTCCGCCATATCAGCTTCGCCGAGCTCCTCGATCACGTACGAGACATAGTACAGCCGCCCTGCCATGATGGTGAACAGTTCGCTCACATGACTGAGACACTCCTCTGCAAACACGGCAGTTGTCTGGCTCCGTTCCGGGTTTAGTTCCTCAATACCGTGAAGAGCAACTGCATCTCGTCGGATCGCATTGATCATGGTTCTCGCTGTCTCCACAGGGATTACCCGACCGTGCCCGGGACAGACGAGATCGATCTCGTTACCGGTGATCAGGGGAGTGAGCGTATCAATGGAATCTACGAGCGACTCCTGGCTCCACCCACATAGTCCGGCAACTCCCGGGTTCGCCGCAAACAACATGTCGCCGATGAACAACATCCGCCCGAACCGGAGGCAGATGCTATCCGGGCTGTGACCCGGGGTATGGTAAATCTCGAACCCCTCGCCGGTACCAAACGTGATGCGTTCCCGTTGTGTAGGAGCCCCGGAAGCGGTTGAGATCATATCGCGTATGGTCGTGATACTGGCACCGTTTGGAAACGTGAGCGTAACCGGTATGCCGGGCGTTGCCGCTCCTTCGCGGGAGAGTAGCCGGAGCCCGATCCCGATATCCCCAATCTCCGCACCAAGTATTGCCGCCTGGGTAACGTTCCGGTCCCCCTCCTCAAGCGCGATCGCACCGATTTCATGGATGGCAATAGTGCTCTTTGTTGGATCAGTTAATGCGGAGGACTGACAGAGTGAGAGGAAATGATCGACATGGGCGTGGGTCAAAAAGATCACAAGCGGCAGATACCGGTCCTTCCGGCACTCTTCAATAACCGACACAAGATGGTCTGCCTGTTCTGCAAGTCCACCGGGATCGATCAACAGGAGAGCATCCGGAGTCCGGAGAAGGTACGAGTTGGACGAGACCGTATCGATCTTCCGAATGATCGGGTAACATTCAGCCCCGCGAGCGCCCGGCACCGGTTGCCACACGAGCGGCGTGAGGAGTTCCTTACCAACGGGCAAGTGCTTCTCCCTCATCAGGATAGATGGTGAAGATGGAGGTGAAACCGGCGAGCTTTAAGACCTTGTGGACTTCGGCACTCAGGCAGCAGAGCGCATAACGGTCGCCTTCTTTACGCAGTTTTTTTGCAGTGGCGAGAAGGACACGGAGCCCCCCACTGGAAATGTAAGTGACCCCGGAAAAATTGATGAGTATCTTTCTGTTGCCGAGTTCGATCTGCTGGTTTATCGCGAGCTCAAGCTCGGTTGCGGTGGTAGTATCAACCCTGCCGGTAAGAGCAAGCACGGTTGCCCCGTCATGAGTTGTGATATTGATCTCCATTATCTCTCCCTGCCGTCGGTCATAATGCCGTCAGATTGTATAATGAACATCGTGCGTTTATCGTGATAATTCTATCTTTAAAGAACAGGTACCGGGTTTTTCCGGTTTTGATGATGCCGGTTCACCATCATGGTAGACTGGGGTGAGTGAAGCATCGGTTCCGGTGCAAAACGCGTAAGGAGAAATCCATATCCGGATGCACCGTAACCGGCTCTTTAAGTGCGTTTATGTGCAAAACGTACATGAGTGATCCGATGGCAACCTCCATCTTAACGACCCTTCTTGTCCTCCTCCAGATGATGTGTGTCATAGTTGTGGTTGCCTACCTCCTGACACGGAGCAGGACATTTTCTGATCTATTGGATGGTCACACTACCGTAAAGGTCCAGTTGCTTCTCATCGTAGTCTTTGGCGCCCTCTCCATCTATGGCACGATCAGCGGAGTTGATGTGCTGGGTGCAATCGTAAACGTCCGCGATCTTGGTCCGATGGTGGGTGGACTCATCGGTGGTCCGGTGGTTGGGCTCGGTGCCGGGCTTATCGGAGCGGCATACCGGTCGACGCTTGGCGGCATTACGGTTGTACCTTGTACTATCGCAACCATCCTTGCAGGTCTGTTAGGTGGAATTGTCTGGCTTCTTAACCACCGCCGGTTTGTAGATATCAAAATTGCCGTCCTGTTTGCTGTCTTCATTGAAGCCCTCCATATGGGACTTACGCTCTTATTAGTCCGTCCGTTCTCGGTAGCGCTGGAAGTGGTGACAAATGTCGGACTGCCGATGATCCTCGCGAATGCAGTGGGCGTTTTTATTTTTGCCTTCATTATTTCGAACCTGCAAAACGAGCGCCGTATGCAGAACGAACGGGACAACCTCCTGCGGGAGATGGAGCGCAAGAACACGGAGCTTGTCATTGCTGCCGAGATCCAGCAGAGTTTTCTTCCTGACGCCATTGCGCAAGTGGAAGGATTTGATGTTGCGGCAAAAAGTATCATGGCAAAAGAGGTCGGGGGAGACTTCTTTGACGTGATCCCGTTTGAAGTTATTCCGATAAAACCCGGGAGGATGGGAGTACTTATCGCCGATGTCTCCGGTAAAGGCATCCCCGCTGCCCTCTTCATGGCATTATCACGGATTGTCGTGCGGGTGAACGCAACATGGTACGCGAACGATCCTGCCCATGCTATCTACGATGCAAACAATCTCATTGCAGCGGACTCGAAAGCCGGGATGTTCGTCACGCTCTTTTATGGCATACTTGATCATTCAAGTCATACCTTCACGTACGTCAACGCAGGGCACAATCCACCGATTGTTTATCATCCTCACGACAATACTTTCACAGAACTTGCTGCAACGGGTATTGCCATGGGTGTACTCGAAGATGCGGAATATAGTTCCGAAGAGAACCCGCTTGTGCCGGGGGATGTGGTTGTGCTGTATACGGATGGCATCACCGAGGCTATGAACGCAAAAGAGGAGATGTTCGGCGAAGAGCGATTGTACGATGTAATCCGTCATGTGGACGGGGTCAGTGCCGAGGATATTCTGCAAAAGATCCTTGATGTGGTCAAGGTATTCACCGGGGATTACCCACAGTCCGATGACATCACGCTCATGGTAATACGGGTGGTGTGACGTATGGGTAGTCATGTCAGTTTTGAGATTCCGGCAGAGCTTGACCAGATCGACCGCATCTCCCACGAGATTGAGCGGTGCATGAAAAATGTGGGAATGGGCGAAGATGAGATCCTCGATGTGCAACTGGCTGTCGAAGAAGCGGTAACGAATACAATCCTTCACGGGTACGATGGGGCTATCGGAATTATCACAATCCGTATCGATACTTCGCCACAGCATATCGCTATCGAAATTGCTGATAACGCCCCGGCATTTGATCCGCTTTCAATGCCCGACCCGGATCTCGGAGCCGATCTGGAAGATCGTAAGATTGGCGGGCTGGGAATCTTTTTGATACGAAAGGTGATGGATGAGGTCACCTACCGTTATGTTGATAACAAAAATATCCTCCTCATGGTGAAAGACAGTAGTCAGAAAGGGAGTTGAATTTTGTGTTACTGAAAAAATCGTTTGGTATTTTTCTTCTGGCGGTTCTCATAATTGCGAGCTGCATTGTTCCATGTCTGGCAGCCGGTATGAATACAATGGTCACTGCCCAACCCATAGTCGCTCCTCCCGGACCGTCAAGTCCCGCTGAAGTGGAAGCATTCATGGACTCCGTGATGCCGGAAAATCTTGCGACATACAATGTTCCCGGTGCCACAGTTGCCGTGGTGTATGACGGCAACGTCACTCTGGCGAAAGGCTACGGGTTCGCGGACCTTGAGAATGGCACCCCGGTTGACGGGAACAAGACGCTGTTTCGGATCGCATCCATCTCGAAACTTTTTGCCTGGACCGCGTTGATGCAGCTGGAAGAAGAAGGGAAGATCGATCTCAATGCCGATGTGAATACGTACCTGACCGGTTTTAAGATCCCGGACACGTATCCAGGAAGGCCAGTAACAGTGCGCGACCTGATGACGCATACGCCGGGGTTCGAAGATCTCGATCGCCACCAGACCGTGAATTCGGTTGACGACATCATCCCTCTTGCCGCATATTGTAAAGAGAACATCCCTGCACGCATCCACCCTCCGGGCGAAGTGATCTCGTACTCGAACTACGGCGCGACTCTCGCCGCTATGATCGTGGAGAATGTTTCCGGGAAGCCCTACGAGCAATACATGCAGGAAGAGATCTTAACGCCACTCGGTATGACCCGGACGAGCATCGACCAGCCGCTCCCCCCTGCACTCGCACCGGCACTTGCCAAGTCGTATGTATCATACGGCACTATGACTGTACCGGCACAGGATGACATCATTGTCGTTGCCCCGGTCGGCGCAATGACTGCCACAGCCCGTGACATGGGGACGTTTATGATCGCCCATCTCCAGAACGGTCGCCTGGGGAATGTCACCATCATGAAACCGGAAACGGCACAAATAATGCACGCGACTGCATACAGCCCGGCACCCGAAACCCGGATCGATCTCGGTTTTTACGAGAGGTCGCTGAACGGGAGGCGCATAATAAGCCATGGCGGGGACACGACGTACTTCCATGCAGATCTTCTCCTCTTCCCGGAAGAGAAGACCGGGCTGTTCGTATCATATAATTCTCCCGGTGGAGCGTCGGCAAGAAACGATCTTGCGGTCCGGTTCGCCGACCATTATTTCCCGGAAGTGAAGAACGTGACAACGGCACCGGTAAATGTGACCGTGCCGGGCGAGTACGCGGGAACATTTCTTACGACCCGCCGTGCATACGCGACGATTGCAACCATGATCTCGCCGCAGACCGAGTTCCATTTCGAAGTCTCGCCTTCCGGCAATTCCCTCCAGGCATGGGTTGTGGGAGGGAGTAAAAGTGAGTGGGTGCCGGCAGGGAAGGATCGGTTTGTCCGTGCGGCACCTACCGGGTCCCCGGCAGAAAGGGCAATGGGCGATCTCGCTTTTACCCGCGATTCATCCGGTGCGGTGAACGGGTTCATCTTCACCAATGCGCCCGTCATCACGTACGAGCGCGTGCCGTGGTACGGGACATCGGCATTTACTTCAGCTCTGTTTGCAGCGTGCATGCTGGCATTCCTATCCGTCATCATCTGGCCAGCGGCATTTTTGATACGGAAATATTACCATATCGGTTCCCCCGCTCTGCATGCTGCACTTGCCTGTGCCCGGTATGCGGCTGGTGTATCGGCGCTTCTCTCGCTCGGCTTTATCGTCGCGATCTCGGACCTGGCAAAACGCCCGGACATTACCAGCGCTTATAACATAATGCCTGATGCCCCGGTTATCCTCGTGATCGTACTGGCGATTCCAATCCTTGCCGCAGTTCTCATGGGTTTCGCCGCGTTCTACACGACACGCTCGTGGAAACGTAGGGAAGGAACCCGGTGGGAACGGGTCCACGTAACGGTTATCATCGCCGTATTCATCGCCTTCCTCTGGTGGCTGAATTTCTCGAACCTGCTTGGCTGGAGGTTCTGATTTTTTTAAGATTTTTTTCGGGATTGGGTGAGTGGGGGATCTCCCGGATTGAAAAAAACCGGATGAACCCGGCTGGTTTTGGTAAAACAAGATGAAAATCGGCTTGCCGACTTTCATGCTAACCTCCGATGAGCCGAAGATGGCACAAACATACGGCATGAAAACGGCGGCAGCCGTTTTCATATGAAAGAAAATGATTCTTCACAAATATCTCAAAAAATGGTACCGATGAAACGACAATTCTGTTAAAAAAATATTCCTATGGTTCCCGGAGAATTTCCTGAATATATGCCACACCGATCTTTGCCTTCCTGATCCGGGTGGAATCGAGCAGGTGGCGCATGTCGACAAACTCTGCATCGTTCGTGATCTTCTTTACCTGCGAGTTTAAGTCAAGCGTGGCATCATAGGGAACGCCCCTGAACACGACGCCGTGGTTGTGGAGATACATCTGTTTTGATGCTCCCTGATTTGCCGGGTTTGCGTAATACAGGGAGTTCAAGGTTTCTGCGTTATATTTCGAAAGGTCACCGGTGAGGTCGACCCCGATGCCAAAACTGACGAGCGTGTCGCCATTATACGCCATGCCGGTATCGGATGCCATCCATTCTGCCCGATATCCGGGATCCATGATCGATGCACCGCCGGGTGGAGCGGCACTGGCGAGCGGGGACTTTTTTATGCCGGAACTTGCGAGCCCGGCAATGACTCCCCAGATGGTGACGGCAACAACGCCGCGGAACCCGGGGATCCGGCTATGGGCGCTTGAGAAGATGAGACGGTAGATTTCGGTGATGCTGATCCCCTGCGGGTCTTTTGTATCGAGCGTGAGATACTCGTTGAACGGACCGTCCAGAGTAATGTTGAAGCCGGTGTAGACGGGGATGTCTCCCTTTGTGTCCTGCGGAGTGAGAAAGTCCGGCGTGTTGTTGCCATCGGTGGGGAGCCAGACCATTGCGCCGTAGAGCGTAATCATCTCGCCCAACAGGGGCATCGCTTCCTTCACATTAGCGCCAAGCGCTCCAAGCCCGAGCGAGTAGGTGATCTCGGAGAATTTCTTTGCCCGGATATCAGCTTCGGTGATTTGTGAATAGAGGATCTTGTTGAGGTCCCCGATCACCTTTAGCGTGGGAGGGGAAGTCATCCAGCCCGGTTCGATGGTGAGGGTGATGCCGCCTTCCTCAATTTTTTTATGGAAGATTTCGGCAAAGAGTCTCGGGTCCCGCCGCTTTTTCACGATATCGGTGACGGCATCGTTTGCAGTCGGGTACATATCAAAGATGGTGGAGAAACCTGCCATGTCAAGTACCTTTTTCGGGTACTCGCCAACACTCGCAAGGGCAAACCGCCCGTTCCGTCGTTTCATCTCCTTTTTTAAGGCGTTGAATGTCCGGAGTCCGCCACTTGAAAGATAGGTTGATCCTGAAAGGTCGAGCACGAGTTCTTTGTCATCGTCATGAAGTGCTTCCTTTATCCATTCGTCAAGATGTTGTGCTCCGAATGCGTCCAGTCTTCCGGAGATAAAGAATATCAGGACTCCGTCTTTTCGCTCGCTCTTTGCTTCCATGGCTGTAATCGCTCCCTTTGAAATAGTATTGCCCGCCGCCTTTTTTTAAATGTTGGTATCTGTGTAAAGGGGGTTTGCAATTAACAAGTAGCTTTGAAAATATTTTTGGGTGGTGGTTGTGATGACGGCGGGGGGTGATGCAAAGGGAGGGACCGCCCCGCTGATTTTTAAAAAGGTATTATGATTTTTGTGCAACCACTTCGATCTCTACCTTTGCCTCCTTCGGTAATCCTGCGATCTGGACTGTCGCTCGTGCAGGATATTGGTTTTCGAAATACTTGCCGTATATCCCGTTTACCGTATCCCAGTCTGACATATTGGTAAGGTATATCCGCGTCTGGACAACATCTGAAAAGCCAAGTCCTGCTTCCTGAAGAATTGA
>JAPKXU010000027.1 GCA_026394655.1 Methanoregula sp.
CCGTGCTGGATGTGTACTTCATGGAAAAGAAGGCAGAGGGGAGCCCATTAATACCGGATTATCACACCGCATGGGTCATCAACCCATCTGTCATCCAGTAATACAGTTCTCTCTTTTTCTTTTCGAGAACCCAATCAATCAGATCCCCCCACAACACCACCAACATTACCGGGGTTGATGTGTCGTGTGAGTAGAGGGATGTGGATATCCCAAACAAGGTATAGAAACCATCTGCTTCCCGATTATTTCACCGGTGCGTCAGGATCAATCAAAGGATCCCGGTTTGACATATCTCCGTTGATTGCTTCCGGCTGATACCAGCACCTGCTGAAACTTCTCCCGCCACAGATCTCAACTGGCACCGGGCACAAAACCGTGTGTAAAAAAACGCTCATGAACCCCAATGCGTTCGCATCCAAGGACATGAAAAACAGAGGCGTTTTTCGGAGGAAACCCGCATAATCCCCCGGTAAAACCACGAGAAATCGCGTGAGAGAACCGCACGGAAAAACAGGGTATGCAACCGGATGGGTGCCCGTCTCCGGGAATATTCGCCTAATGTCCGTTCTTCTTCTCGTAATACGTGCAGAACGAACCACATCGCGTGCACCCGTTGTTGCAGGGTTCGATATGGATGGTGATATTTGCACGGGGGTACTCTACCATGAGATCCGATTCGAGATGGTCGGCAAGATCATGGGACTGGTTCACTGATACTGTACCCGGTACCACAAGATGGAACTCGATGAATATCTCTGGTCCGGATCGGCGCGTGCGGAGCCCGTGGAAACCTGCGTAATCGCTCGCGTGATCGCAGATGATATCCTCGATTCTCTTCTCATTATCCACCGGAAGACTGTGATCGATAATGTCCGCAAATGACCGTTTCGTCAGGTCATAGGCAGCTTTTAAGATTACGCAGGCAACCCCGATAGCGATGAGCGGATCGAAAAGGGTGATGCCGGTGAGGCGGATCAGGATCAACCCGGCGAAGACACCGAGCGAAGTATACACGTCAGTCCGCAAGTGCCATGCGTCGCTCTCAAGCGCGATGGACTCGGTCTCTTTTGCTACTTTCATGAGCCGGGACGAGACATACCAGTTGGCAAGCGCAGAGATCCCCATCACCGCAATACCAAAGATGAGCATGCCCGGGGGGAATTGTTCCGGCACCTCTCCCAACAGCGTTTTTGTCGCTTCCCAGATGATGATGATGGCAGCAACAAAGATCAGGATTGCCTCGATAAGTCCCGATACGTCCTCAAACTTTCCGTGCCCGAACGAGTGCGCCGCATCCGGTGGTTCGGCTGATTTTTTGACCGAAAAAAAGGCAATGACAGCAGCGAGCAGATCCATCGAGGAGTGGATTGCCTCAGAGATAATACTGACAGAACCGATACCAAACCCGACGATGAATTTCATCGTCACAAGCCCGGTATTGGAGATGATGGAAAGGCGTGCAGTTCGTTCCTTTACGCGATCAATCGCAGCCTTATCAGGAAGGGATTTGTTCATGAAGTTGTGAATAAATGTATACACCGTGCCACATCAAGGTATGGATGGGATGGGCGACCGGGTGCGACCAAATGGGGTTGCACTATCCATTGGTACACCAAAATCTTCCGTCATCCAATTGATCGCTGGTACCATTCGCCGGATCCGGTATCCTTTGGAAAAAACCTATGTGCTGCGCTTTCGTATTCAATCGGGCATTCGAAAGGAACGACCAACTACGGGTTACGCGAAGGCAGAGAGAGAGAGAGAGAGATCAATGGTATTCCCATCAGTTCCCCCTCATTGCCCAATAACGGATTTTACCATTGTTGCAGAAAAAGACAGGTCGGGGGTCTGCCTGCAAGTCCCGGGTTTCAGTGCCCCTTTTTCCCGTACACTGTTTCGGGGTCGAACACTTTTTCCCCGATCACTTCGCCGTCAAGCGTGCGGTAGAAGCAGGTGAGATATCCCGTGTGACAGGCTGCGCCAACCTGCTCCACCTCGTAGATGAGACAGTCCTCATCACAATCGGCAAGGATCCGTTTCACTTTCTGGAAGTGCCCGCTCTCTTCTCCTTTCTTCCAGAGTTTTTTCCGGCTCCTGCTGTAATAGTGGGCAAATCCGGTCTTTCTCGTCAGTCCCACGGCTTCTTCATTTGCATACGCCATCATCAGAACGGCGTGGGTTTTTTCATCCTGCACGATCACCGGGATCAGGTTATCCACAAATTTCAGGTCAAGCATGTTATGCACCACCAACAATGAGCTTCATAATTGCAAATAAAAAATCCCCGAAGAAAATTGCCGTGATGAGCCCTGCGGTGATCGGGACAATAAATGGCACCGCATACGAGATCCAGACAGTTCCTGCCCGTTTATACATCGCGAGTTCAATTTTATATCCATCCGGGTTCTCCCGAAGATCTTTGGTATACATCCTGCCATCACCCGAATACATCCGCGAAAGAGTTTCCTTAAAACCGATGAACCGACGGTTGAGTGTACCTTTCGATTCATCGAACTCCTCAATCACAAATCCCCACGCATTCTGGATCGTATCCCCTTTAACCGGAAACCCGAAGAACATGTACTGCAGCGGAGCCCGGTTTCCTTTCACTACGTTTACGATAAAGATGCCAACCGGTGCAACGAGGTTTAAGATCAACCCGTTGACGAGTACGGAGAATGCCAAAAAGCCAATCGGGGATGTGTTGAGGAGCGGTGTGAAGGGAAATGTCGGGATGCAGAACGCGACAAAGACAAGCGCCCACGCATCCGCACCGCCAAAGAGGTGCATCCGACCGAAGATGTAAAACACGCCGCAGAAGATGGCGGCAAGGGCAACGTATAAGCCGGAAAGTCCCCAACCTCCGCCGAATATCATAAAAAACGAGGCAATGGCAAAGATGATAATGACGAGAACAAAGTACCAGCGATCAAGTGTCTCACTGATATTTGCCTGCGATTTTTTTCGTTTTTGCCGGGTCGTTTCTTTCGTATTCTTCTTGTAGTTCTCATAGGAAATATACGCGAGAATACCGACAAACATCCCATACCAGGGAATAAGGGAGAAATTGACCGTTTTTGCAAGGAAAAACCAGGCAAATGCCGGTAAAATGAGGACAACTGCGAGATAGTAGAATTTGAATTGTTCTCCCGGTTCACGGGAATCGAGATAGTTCGCATAAAAGAAACTCGCGACAAGCGAGAGATACCCGGCAATCAGGCTTAAGTTTCCGGTTGTCTGGTATAGGAGCCAGACCGTCGCAGGAATGCCAACGGCAAGCATGGGGTACCATGTACGGAACGGCACACGCCGATCCCTGATATCAAGATACGAAGCATAGACGAGGGTGGCAATTACCACAACTGCCGATATCACCATGGGATAGAGAATCATGCTCCCTATATTCTTCATTTGGCAACACTTATGCATGACGATGGGCTACCAGTCAGATTCGGACCCGGGAGAACATCCGGCTCTTGGCATAAGAGTCATCGGAATGCTCGATTGTGGAAGGGTGTTTGCAGGGAGTGCCGGGCAATTAGTAAGCCTATAATATCTCACGAGCGAATAGTTGCACACTAATCTGACTGATGCATGTACGGTGATGCATTCCGGTAGATTCCTGTACGTGATGAGATGACACGTTCATGAAGATCAAGGAACTACTAAAGACCATCCTCCCAAAGGAAAAATTCCCGGAGAAATTCTCCCTTGCCGGACTGCTCCAGTTCGCCTCTTTTCAGCACCGGAATGGCATTGCAGTGGCAACGGATGACGATCGCGAGCAGTATCTTGTATTTTTCGCCGGGGAACCGGAAGGTGCAATCCATCTTGAGGATAACGACACGTTCTATGGCGACAAGGCGGCACGGCTTATCCGGGGCGACGAAGAATTTGCATTTTACGAAATGAAGGCGGATGTCATTGATGCACTGGTCATGGGGTGCCGGATCTTCGACAAAATGTATATCCGGACGAAACCCCGGTGCCCGGTTCCGGAGTTTGGTAAAAAAAGCACGGGTATTGGCGTCCTCAGCCTGACCATTACGCAGAATTGTTGCCCCGAAAACGGGATCCGGGTCTCCATCAGGAAAGACGGGATGATCGTGGGAAGCGATATCACAACGGATTCAGGGAATGTAAGGTTTCGGCTGATGTACGGGGATTATACCTGTATTGTTGAGGACAAGGCACATACGGTGACTTCCTTCCATTTAGCATTCGATAAAGTGAGCCCGGATGTCGTCCTCAACATAGACAGGTAAAATCTCCCGTGCACATGTGTTGGGTATCTGGGATGTCCATCTCAAATATGACAAACGCACAGGGAAATTCCGGCACCGGTTATCTGCATCATTGCGCAAAAAACTTTCAGAGATTAGATATAGTCCTATGCAAAAGGATATTTTATACAAATACCGGTGATCGGTTTTGCGTGCCCGGGTGAGTTCTGCGTGACGAGAGACAACGACGATACACCAAATTTTTTGAGTACTCTCCGTAAAAAAATCAGGATGCGAGAGCAGGAAGCACCGCCCGAATCCACAAGGGCACAGTCAGGGACCCCTACGACAGAAACCGGCGAAGGGGATTTTTCTCTCCTCACAAAAAATTTGGGTTTCCCAGAGACGTCTCCCTCTCCCCCGGTAACACCCACGCAACGGAGTGCCTCCTCCCGGGAGGTACCCGGTACCCGCCATAATGAGGTTGCATATGATCTGTCTGACCTGCTAGAGGAGGTCCCACCAACGACAGGGACCCAGACTCGCTCTTCTGAAGAGGCACTCAATAAAAAATCCCGCATTCGGCATCCAGTCCAAAAGACCGGCACCGAAACAGGGATTTTGACGATCCAGGAAGATTACACGGAGACCCCGGATGCTGGTTTGGCGGAGTCAGCCCGCAGAACAATCAGTGAAGAGGCACCCGGTGAGACCGAATTGGATGCACGGATCGTCACAGTTGACCAGATATCTGACCTCTCCGGTCTGCACCTCCCTGCCGGTGCCACGTTCGAGATTGAAGAGATCGCCGTTGGGGACCATCCCGTCGGTGACAAAAGAGCCGCTGCCAGTTCCCTGCCCCCAGATATTGGTCCGATCCACACGCGGGATTATACTCCTGTCAGGCTCAAAGACTTTGATATCAATGGAAATGCTGAACCCGAAACAGAAGAACAAGTCCCTGCCCCGGTAAAAAAGTTCAGCCTTACCTCTCTTTTTAAAGCACTGCAACCCGTGGTCGTAGAATATAACTCCGCTGTGCATGGACCACTGGTCGACCTCACATTCCATCCAGAACCTGGTATCGAAGAGATAGAAATGTATCCGGTCAACGAACCGTTTGCGTATATCCGGATCATCTATGACTACTCCACGCATGAATACACGTACCAGGTAATCGAACCAGTCTTAAACGAGTCAGAGCAGGCACTCTTAGTCGAGCTCAAAGAGCGGCTCTTCGAGACACTCGATATCAACACGAGAGGGATGACTAAAGAAGAGGCTCGCACCCACCTGCGGGCGGCGTCTGACAGCATCCTCTCCGACTACCGGTTGAAACTCAGCCCCGTCCAGCGGGAAAAGATCCTGTACAATATACACAAGGATTTCCTTGGCAACGGGTTGATTGACGCGATCATGCATGACAAGTACATTGAGGATATTTCGTGTGATGGCGTGAATACCCCCATATTTGCATTCCACGCAAGCTACGAATCGATGCAGACAACGCTCATGTACCATAAATCGGATGAACTTGACTCGTTTGTCACCAAGCTCGCCCAGCGCTCCGGCAAATACATCTCCATCGCCGAACCGATCCTTGATGCAACCATGGACGATGGTTCCCGTATCCAGATGACTCTCGGTCACGCGGTCACTGCCCACGGATCCACGTTCACTATCCGTAAGTTCAAGGATGAGCCGATCACCCCGACAGATCTCATTGAATGGCACACGTTTGTCCCGCTCTCTATTGCGTATATCTGGCTTGCGGTTGAGAACGGCAAATCTGCAATCTTTGCCGGTGGGACGGCATCAGGAAAAACCACCACGTTGAACGCGATCTCGCTTTTTATCCCACCGATGGCAAAGATCGTCAGCCTCGAAGACACCCGTGAGATGAAACTTCCTCACCCGAACTGGATCCCCAGTGTTACCCGCGACTCGTTTGATACTGCAGGAAGGGGTGAGATCAACATGTACGAGCTCCTGCGAGCGGCGATGCGGCAGCGTCCGGAGTACATCATTGTCGGAGAAGTCCGTGGCAAGGAATGCCAGACGCTGTTCCAGGCAATGAGCACCGGGCATGTCACCTACTCCACAATTCACGCGGATTCGGTAGCGAGCGTTGTACACCGTATCGAAAACCCACCGATGGATGTCCCGCGGAACATGCTCTCGGCACTGGACATTGTCTGCATCCAGGTACAGTCACGGGTGGGGGGCAAGCGTATCCGCAGGAACAAGCAGATTGTCGAGATCCTCGATATCGATCCGAGGACAAACGAATTGATCACTAACGAGGTCTTCAAGTGGAGTTCGGCAAATGATGAGATCGCCTACTCCGGGAAGTCCTATATCCTCGAAGAGATCATGGAAGCCCGGGGCTGGAACGAGAACCGGATGCGCGAAGAACTCAAGCGACGACAGGAAGTACTGGAATGGATGCGAACCCGTAAGATCCGTCACTACAAGGATGTGGCGAAGATCCTGATCTCGTATTACCGTGAACCCGAAGAGGTCATTAGTCGCGTGAGGAAAGACCTCTATGAATAGTTTCGAACGGCTCTCGTTCAACCTTCTTGGGATGCGCATAAAGGAGCGCCGCAGTCATTTCACCCGGTTGCGTAACGATCTCATCTCGGCACGATTAAAAAAACCATTCGAGGCGTATCTTGCAACCGCATATATCAGTTCTCTTCTTGCCGGGATGTCTGGGGCAGTCTTTTTTGGTCTGATCTGCTGGTTTTTCAGGTTTCCCCAGTTGATCATCGCAAAAACCGGGATCTCCGGTTCCTTCCAGTTCCTTTCCGGGTATACGAACATCGTCGGCAGCATCACAATCTCGATCCTCGCATTCGTTGTATTCGCCGGGATCACGTACGAGGTGTTTATACTCTACCCAAGCGTTGTTGCCGGAACCCGACAGAGGAACATCGATGCAAACCTCCCATATGCAATCAATTATATCACGTCAATGGCAACTGCCGGTATCACACCGGATGAGGTTTTCCGCCTGCTTGGCGACAGCCCGATTTATGGGGAATGTGCAGTCGAGGCGCGATATATCGCACGGGAGATCGATATTTTTGGCAGAGACCTTATCGAAGCGATCCGGATCGTTTCAGTATATACACCGAGTGCCCGTATGAAGGAGTTCCTGCAGGGAGCGATGGCAAGTATCTCAAGCGGGGGGAACCTGACGGACTACTTCCACACAAAATCTGACCAGTACGCACTGGAGAACCGGCAGACCCAGAAACAGTTTCTGGAGACTCTCGCATTGATATCGGAGTCGTACGTCACTGTCATGGTTGCAGGAGTTCTGTTCTTAATCATCCTCCAGTCAATCATGTCCGTTCTGGGAGGGGATAATAAACCGATATTTTTATACATCATCATTTACCTTATAATCCCCTTCGGCACGATTATGTTTATCATCATGATCAGCATCATGACCCCGGAGGCTTGACATGGGCGTCACGGAAACCCTCTCGGGCTTGCGTCATGAGAAAGGAGTGCTGCCCAAACAACACTCAAAAGGATCGGGGCATTTTGGAGAGGACCCGGAAGAGATTAAAAGGAAGATTGAGCGGGCGCACAAGAACCGTAAAGGGATCAGGAAAGTATTGACTCATCCTTTCGAGGTTCTCACCGGACGACCAGTCAATATCTTCATCGTATCGATCCCGGTTGCCTTGATTGTCTTTTTCTGGAATTTTTTCCCCGCGCTGCAGAAACAGGGGATCAGGGTACTGTTTAATTCGACGCTCGTTGATAATTCTCTCGTACTCGCGATCCTTATCGCTATCATCCCTGTTGCAATCCTCGATTTCTACGAAGATCGGCGGATGCATAATCTCGAAGAATCCCTACCGAATTTTTTCCGTGATGTTGCCGGCATGAACGATTCCGGTATGACGCTTCCCACCGCGGTGCATCTTGTTGCCGGTTCAGAATATGGGGCTTTGACTCCGCATATTAAAAAACTTGACAACGAGATGTCATGGGGTGCCGGGTTCGTCGAAGGTATGTACAGTTTTGGTAAAGCGCTGGGAACCCCGCTCGCCGAACGGAGCGTTGATCTGATAGCAAAAGCCAGTAAAGCCGGGGGAGACATCAGCCAGGTACTTCATGCGGCGGCAAGGGATACATTCGAGATAGTTAACCTCGCTACTGAACGCAGGAATAACATGATGATCTACGTGATCATCGTGCTCGTCTCTTCCGCTGTCTTTCTCTTTGTCATTGCGATTCTTGTCAGTACATTCTTCACGACCATGGCAATTGCTGGAGCGGCAGCACAGGCTGCCGGTGCGGGAAGCCAGTTTATCGGACGACTGGATCTTGCCAGTTACAAACGGTTGTTCTTTCATGCCGCATTGATCCAGGCGTTCTTCTCCGGACTAGCTGCAGGTCAGATGGGTGAAGCACGACTGATTGCCGGGCTGAAATACTCTGCCATCATGCTCTATCTTTCATGGATGATGTTTCTGGTCTTCATCTTTTAATGATAATAAAGATGGCATGTTTTTTTACCTCTACCGGGGAGTTTGGATCCTTGTTGTGAACCGTCACCGGTTTCCGATTGGAAACAGTTCACGCTGTTTCCTATGAGTATCCGCCCGGCATTTTCATGTTGTATGCGTGTGTCCCGATGCGAATTATGAATGTTTTCATTCCTGTTCATGCCGCATGTATGCACGGTCTCCAGCGCATCGGCGATTAGCGTGAAAATTGCACTCATGATTTTTTGCCATCTCACCATTAATTGCAGATCTCATTCGTATTTTTCATGCCTTTCGAGTGCGAACACGTACGCGTTTATGTACGTTTTTAAAAAATCCAGGTTGTAACCTCACGGTATACATCCCATGTAGCAGAGAAGAACGGGGATACACGCTTCGTGGTAGCCATGCAACATACCGATGACGCCAAAAAGAGAATATTCTTTCCGGGATTTTCCCGAAAGATCAGGAGATGTTCTCGGTACTGTAACCCTTCGAAGAGAGCAGTTCTTTCACCCGGTCACGGTGATTTCCCTGCAGTTCAATAGAGTTTCCCTTGA
>JAPKXU010000049.1 GCA_026394655.1 Methanoregula sp.
AATTCCATTCCATTCGACCAAAAAAACAATGACGACGAGAAATATCATTTAGGGTAACCTATGAGCTGAGCCTAAAATGACCAATTGAGGGTACCCATGAGCTGAGCTTTTTTGGGTAACCCCAGTGCTGAGCCTTTCCACCTATGGATATGGTCGCAAGTCCGTTCTTCGCAACAATTTTTTAATCCCGCACGGCAAATGAACCCGGCATGAAACGATCACTTGGCGCACGCACCGTCGCCTACCCGCTCCCGGTCTTTCTTGTCGGGACTTATGACAGCAACAGAAAACCCGACGTGATGGCGGCGGCATGGGGTGGCATCTGTTCATCTGAACCACCCAGTATTGCCGTCTCGATCCGCCCATCACGGTACACGCACCGGAACCTGCTCGAAAAGCAGGCGTTCACGATCAGCATCCCGTCCATTGCACAAATGGCGGAAGCAGACTTCTTCGGTATGGTCCCAGGCTCTGACACGGACAAGTTCGCGAAGACCGGGTTTACACCGGTCCGGGCGGAGCATGTGGATGCACCGTATGTCGGGGAGTGCCCGGTGGTGCTCGAATGCCGGGTCATAAACACAGTGGAGATTGGGTCCCATACGCAGTTTATCGGGGAGATCCTTGATGTGAAATGCGATGAATCAGTGCTGGGGGCAGATGGCAAACCGGACCTCGCCCTGATGAAGGCAATCGGTTACGATCCCGTGCGGTCTGATTATTTCATCACCGGCGCAGTGGTCGGCAAAGCATTCACGCAGGGCAACAAATACCGGAAGTAATATTGCAGAATCCCATCCGGAAGCCGGGGTCGATACTCCGGCACTCTACTTTTTTACCTCTTCCTGACACGCAGGTGTCGGAGATTTCGTTACACGAATCCTAAAAACACCCAGTATACCGCCAGCTGCACGAGCGTCAACGGTACTCCGATCTTCGCAAACTCCAGAAATGTAAGCGTAGCACCTTCCTTCTCTGCCTGCTGGATGATGATCACGTTGCTCGCCGCGCCGAGGATCGTGAGATTGCCAGCAATCGTGCTGCCGGCTGCAAGCGCCATGAGCTGGCTGGTTGTCCCGCCAGCCTGCATGATCATCGGCAAAAATAGCGCGACAAAGGGAACATTCGAGATGAACTGGCTGATGACAACACTTGAAACAAGGATAGCAGGGACTGCCGTAATTCCCCCTTCACCAACGAACTGCTGGAAAAAGCCGCTCTGCCAGACACTCGCCATCACAATAAACATCGCAACGAAGAAGATGAGCGTGTACCAGTCGATCTGTTTCAGTACCCGAAACCGCTTTTGTGAGAAAAGCAGTACCGGAAGGGCAGCGCAGACAGCGATGAGTGGCAACGGGACGAGGAGACTCTGCCCGATAAGTGACAAGCCGATGTTGACCGCTGCAAGCGAGACAAGTATTACAAGCGAGCACTTCACGAGCAGCGTGAGATCCCGATCAGGAATAACTTCCGGCGCGACACAGACAGGACAGGGATGAAACTCCCGGGGGTAGAAGATGCGCAGGAGCGCATAGGAAGCGACAAGGCAGGCGAGCGTCGGGATGGCGAGATACAGACCGAACGTAACGAATGGTGCGCCCATACCACTGTTCACCGCGACAAGCAGGTTCTGGGGGTTACCAATCGGGCTCATCACGCTTCCGGTTGTGATAGCAAAGGCGAGCGCGAGAAGGAGCAGTTTCTTTGAGATCCGGAACCGGGTTGCAAGCCCAAGGACAAGCGGGGTGCCGATGATCGCGAGCGTATCGTTCATCAGGATCGCAGAGAGGATCCCCATGCCAAAGAGGAGCGCAAGCACGAGCTGATCGGTGTTTTGTGTTCTTGTGAAGATCCGGCTCGCAACAGAGAAGAGATACCCGCTTGCCACAAGCGCTTCCCCCACGACAAACATACCGAATAAAAAGATCATTACGTCGATGTTAATCGCACGCAGGGCATCCAGTGGTGCAATCTGCCCGGTGATGAGGACTGCCACAGCTCCGCCGAGCATGATCTGCCAGATTTTGAAGTTGAACCTGCCCACATGCCGCACGGCAACGAGGATAAATACTGCGGCAAGCACCAGCACTGCGATGTACGTGTATCACTATTTTTTATGAGGCTTGATGAGCTTTTCCAGTTTGTCGCGTTTTTTGATTATACACGTGTGTTCCAGCGGAGGTCAGGGGGATTTTTGGGGTTCTCCCCTTTTTACAACAACCCAGTGGAGGAGGATCCCGTCCTCGATACGCTGTGCTTCAACAAGCGCGAGCCGGGTAAACTCTGACTCTTTCACGCACCCGATACCATCAGCGAGTGTCGGGGCATCTTTTCCCCCGATGATAATGTTGCCGACAAAAGAATCGCACTCATCGACAAGCCCTGCCCGGAACAACGCACCGATCAGCGTCCCCCCGCCTTCTACCATCAACCGCTGTATCCCCATGCTGCCGAGTTCATCCATGACCTTTGTGACGTCAACCCTGTCTTCACCCGCAACGATGACAGTCGCGATCTCCCGCAACTGCGCGATCTTCTCTTTCTTCGCCCGGCTTGATACTGCCACCACGCGCCTGCCGCTACCCTTCGTTAGTACCGACGCGGTAAGCGGGATCCGTGCGGCACTGTCAATCACTACCCGTACCGGGTGCTCATCCAAGCCACGATTGCGCCTTTGCGCCTTTAATCCCTCATCTTTTACCGTGAGCGACGGGTCATCGGCGAGCACCGTGCCAATACCCACCATCACCGCATCGCTGTCGGCTTTCAACTGGTCGACCCGGACAAAGTCCTCTTTACCGGATATCTTCACCTGCCGCCGCTCGCGCGTGGAGAGTTTGCCGTCAGCACTCATCGCAACATTGACCACGATACAGGGACGCATACACGATCTTGCACTTCTGCCATTTTAAACCCGGCATGCCACACGCGATCCAACCTCACTCACGCACTGAAGGATGACGCGTGTGCAGCATCTTCGCAAGAATCCTGTCCGAATCAACTGAATCCTCGTTAAGCAGCAAAATAAAATAAGATCTCAGCGTCCTCTATTTTTAATTTGCCGGATTTTACACCGTTTGTTGAGAAAACATATATCCTTACAAAAGAAATCTCCCGGTTATGAGAGGTGAAAATTGTACTTGCCATCCGCATTTTTAATGCGTAGGGCTTTTCATTGTTATGTTCACCACTAAAAATAAAGGATGGGTCGAGAGACTTCAATCCTGAAAAAATAGGCTAACGGACACCGCGAGGGTTGCCATTAGGTTAAACTGACAAACTCCTTTTGGCGTGTCTAAAATAAATACCTTCGGGTATCGACGTCAAATTCGTAGCGAAAGCTATCGGATAATTAAATAGGAGGTAAAAATCATGTTTGATGAAGTCGTTGACGCGGGGAAGGCAATTATCGCAGCTATCATCTTCGTTGTGATAATTACCGCCTTGCTTCACGCTCTCTAAAAAATACATCACAATACAATTTTTTTTACCTCCCGACTTTTGACAGCCGTTGGCGGAAGTGAAAACTCCCGCAGACTTGACAGACCCCTCGTTAACAACGAATAAATACCGGTAACTCGAACAGCGGAGTTAAGATGGCAAAGATCCTCCTCTTTGACCGGAGCACGTTCTTCATCAATTACTGTAATGAAAGATTCGCTGGTATGCTGCACTACACACCCCTGGAACTTACGAAGATGACCCTCCCTGCACTTCTCGCAAATCCGCTGGAGCGGAGCCGGTTTGTGGAACAGATCCAAACCCATGAAGAGACCCCAGGATTTAATACAGCCTTGGCAACAAAAGAGGGGGCTGCGTGCCGGGTCAACCTCTCGTGGAGCAAGATCGATGACCACACGCTCTGCTGCTTTGCCATCACCGACAACGAGACGGAGCCGGATGAACTTGAGCAAAACAGTCACCGGGCGTTCTGCGGGCAGCTGACCGCTAACTCCCCGGTGGGCGTCCTCATCATACAGGACGGAAATATCCAATTCTCGAATCCAGCGTTTACCCGTTTCTCGGGATTTCTTCCCGCAGAACTGCACAACAAAAACCTGCACTCTCTCATCGATGACAACGACACGGAACAATTCCGTGCATTTGCGAAACGCTGGAATGAATTGCCGGGGCTTCCTGACACGGGAGTATTCCGGTTCAGGACAAAGAGCGGTGAACTGAAAGTTGCTGAACTCTTCACGATGCTAGTCCTGCACCACGGGAGCCCGGCGACACTTATTAATCTTCTCGATATCACCGAAAAGGTGCATCTCGAAGAGCGTATCCAGCTCGAGACCAAACAGCGGCATGGTGTCGTCACGACCCTCGCGCATGAACTCCGGACACCACTCCAGCCGATCTTGGGGTACCTGAACCTGCTCATGCAGGACCCGGAGGGCTTTGGGCTGACACCCGAGACGCAGAAGATCCTCGCACGGTGCCTGACAAGTGTCGATCGGGAACGCCAGATCATCAATAAGATGCTCGATCTCTCCCAGCTCGAGTCCGGTAAACTTGTCCTGAAATATTCAACATTCCCGCCACTGACCCTTGTAAACAGCGTGATTGAGGCAAGCGGGTATGCGGCAAAAGCGCAGATCACGCTTGATATTCCCGGAGATATTTCCATCACCGCTGATATTGATCGCCTGTTCGTCGTGATAGACTCCATCCTGTCGAACGCGATAAATTATTCCCAGCCCCCCCGGAAAATTATCATCTCGTACCACTCATCGCCACCGGACTCCTGTCATCATCTCTCATTTCAGGACAATGGTATTGGCATTCCGGAAAATGCGCTCCTGTCGATATTTGAGCCGTTCCAACTGGCGGATGCTGCCTCACTCTCGCGGAAGTACGACCGCATCGGACTCTCGCTCTCGATCACAAAAAAGATCATGGAGCTTCATGGTGGAGATATAACTGTCAGGAGTATAGTGAATTCTGGCAGTACGTTCACCCTTCACATCCCAAAGGAGATACCACATGTCCCATAAAATTATGATTGTTGATGACGATCAGCCCATTCTCGAACTGATGGAGATCCTTATCCGACGGATAGGATACGAACCCTTGCCCACGACAGATGTAATCCAAGCCCTGGAAACCATAAAAGCTGATCCCCCCTCGCTTGTCCTTTTAGATGTCATGATGACACCCATTGATGGCTGGCAATTCCTCGCGAGGGTACGGGGGGATTACATGATGACAAATCTCCCAGTGATCCTTTTCACCGCCTCTCCATTGGTTGAAGAGAGGATAGCACGGTTGCAGGATCCAATGCTGGGGATGCTCGAAAAGCCTGTCTCGCTCAATGAACTGAAAAAGGGTATCGGAAAGTTTCTCGGCAATTAAGAGGCTGGCACAAATCACCCCCGGTGACTTTGGATATGTATCCCACATGGAGATCATATATATTTATACCGTGCCGTGCAGACAATTGCATGTCAATATTTAGCACGGTGTCTTGATGCTGGATGTTCAGGGCGTAACCAAACAGATCGGCGGTCTTACTGCGGTCAACAACGTTAGTCTCACGCTTGGAGGTAACGAGATCCTCGGTCTTGTGGGACCGAACGGTGCAGGAAAAACGACCCTTTTGAACATTATCTCCGGCATTACTTTCCCGACCGCTGGAAAGGTGAAATTCTTTTCCGATGATATCACGGGTCTTTCATCAGACAAGATATGCAGGAAGGGGATCGCCAAGACGTTCCAAATCGCACTCTCGTTCCCCGGACTCTCAGCACAGGAATGTGTAATGGTGGGGGCGCTCTTCGGAAATCCTCGTACAATCAGGATGGAGCAGGCAAAAACTGAGGCTCTATCAGTCCTCCGGTTCGTTGGTCTGCCCCCGGAGAAAGACACGACGTGCATCAAGAACTTAAATGTAGTCGAGTTGAAGAAGGTGCAACTGGCACGGGCGCTTGCATCGCAACCAAAACTCCTTCTTTTAGATGAGCTGACAACCGGGCTCACGCCTACTGAGAGTGCCGATGCGGTCGAACTGATAAAAAAGATCCGTGACCGGGGCACATCAATTTTGATCATCGAGCATGTGATGAGCGTCATCATGGGCGTCTCTGACCGGATAGTTGTTTTAAATCACGGGGAGAAGATCGCGGATGGCAAACCCCATGACGTCATCAATGACCAGCAGGTAATTGATACGTACCTTGGCGATATCGATACGTTTTGAAGGAGTTTATTGAATGCTTGAGATCAGCCACCTGAATATATCGCATGACCACCTGCAAGTCGTCTGGGATCTCAGTTTATCCGTGAAGGAGGGCGAGATCGTGACGCTGATCGGTCCGAATGGCTCTGGAAAGACAACTACCGTAGAGACGATTGCGGGGCTTAATAAAAAAGCGTCGGGTTCCGTCCGTTTTCTGGGAAAGGAGATTCTCGGCATGCCTCCGCACCAGATATTCAAAGAAGGACTTGCGCTTGTTCCTGAAAGGAGAGAGATCTTCTCAAAAATGTCCGTCGGGGAGAACCTCCAGTTGGGGATTGCCGGAAAGGAGAATGCACGGGACAGGATGCTCGATCTGGTCTATTCCCTCTTTCCCGTGCTGCATGAACGGGAGAAACAGCAGGCTGGGACAATGAGCGGGGGAGAGCAGCAGATGCTCGCGATCGCCCGTGCCCTGATGTCGGATCCCAAACTGCTCGTTCTCGATGAACCCTCGACCGGACTTTCACCGCTTCTTGTCGCACAGGTGTTCCGTTCATTAGAGCAGTTAGGGCGAGGTGGACTGACCATCCTGCTCCTTGAACAGAACGTGCGCAATGCACTTGATCTCTGCAACCGGGGTTATGTACTTGAGAACGGACGGATCGTGCTTGAAGGGAAAGCAAAGGATCTCATGCACCACCCGCACATCCAGAAGGCATATCTGGGGTTCTGAGGTTTGTTTTTTTTATTTGGCGTCTTTCGGATCCCGAAAAATCAGTAACAAAGATCTCATCCTGTTGCGGCACCCTCCATCGCGCAATCCGGTTTTTGTAGAAAATCTGCCCAGCTTGCAGGAATTTTTCAAAGCCCGCGCCGCGCTGTTTTGGCTCACAGGAAACAAACCGTTTTACGCGCGCCGTTTCCATGAAATTTCCTGAAATGACTACCCAAATTTTCGCAGTTATCCCACTCCTTAATATACCGCAAAACAATCTTGACACATACAATGTTCAGAAAGATCATCGCACGACTGGGAACGAGGCTAAAAGAGATTGCAGATGCCATTATTGCAAAGGTCGGCACTGCAATCCGCCAATGTATGCCATCACTCTCAGCCAGTGCCGGAATCAGAAAGCTCATTGTCCCAATTGAATCGAAAAACGCATTGAACTTCGGGAAGCAGTACAGGTTAACAAGCGGTCACGCCCCGATCTTCTCGCTCTTCACCTATTTTGGTTTACGGAATTAAGCGCCGGTCAACCGGTAGCCGGGTCGCATTGTCACGCTGATCCAAGAGGTCACCTGCCGCATCCATGCAGGACTTTTTCGACCGGATCATAGCCGTGGCTCTTTTCGGAAACCCGACCGGCGATTTTTGTCACGCAGCCGTGCGGATGAGAACGGTCCGCCCGGTCTGACTGCACGGTATCGTTGTTGAATAAAAATTTCACAAGGTGATTGATATGGAAACTGAATCGACGAATCTTAAGGATGTGGCTGAGCCGGACCCGGTTGTGTCCACTACGGCAGGGACCGGACAGAAGCAGGGAAATGAGAGAGAACCGGAGAAGAACACCCGGCATACAGCACCGCGACTGGTTGAGCGCAAGACCGAACTGCGGGGACAGGCGATTGCACCGTCATGGAAGGCGCCGGCATTAATCCGGAAACGGACAGAACAGGACTTGAAAGAGTCGAATGCCGAGATCCCGTATTACAAAGCCGAGAAAGCGAACCGGGACCTGTTCTGCTCGTTAATCGAACGGCAGGACCGGATGATCGAGGAACTGTTCCTAGTGATCACTGACCTGAAGTACCGCATGGAAGATATTGAAGAAGGCAGGCGGTAATGATGGCTCACCGGTGCGTGTCAATCGGTATACAGACCGTACTAGTACATGCAGGAGGCGGGTGCGATGGCTGACGCGATCCGTGATACGCTCACCGTATTGTGTGAACCCGGGCAGGTAGTCGAGGTCCGGGCGCTCGCAGAGAACGGTACCCACAGCGGGTACTTCACAGACTATACAGCACTCGCCCGGCAGGTTGAAGCACTCGATGCCGATCCTGCCGTGCATGGGTGTTACGTTACGCTGAACGTGGTGAACCCGGCGCTGCTTTCCCGAAGGGCGAACCGGATCAAGATGCATCTTTCGCGGGGAGATGCAACGACTTCAGACGCCGATATTATCCGGCGCCGTTGGCTGCCAATCGACATCGACCCGGTGCGACCAAGCGGGGTATCGGCGACAGACGCGGAGCATGAGCGTGCTCAAACCAAGGCAGAAGAAATTGCCAGGTGGCTTGCCGGACTGGGGTTTCCGGAACCGGTGACCGGTGATTCCGGCAACGGAGCACACCTGCTCTATCGTATCGACCTCGCGAACGATGATGCCGCAACAGCGGTGGTGAAGGGGTGCCGTGCTACGCTCGATCTGCTCTTCTCGGATGCAGAGGGGACGGTAGACCGGGCGAACTATAACGCCGGGCGGATCTGGAAACTGTACGGAACCGTCACGAGAAAAGGCGATGACACCACCGAACGCCCGCACCGGAGGAGCCGGCTCCTGTCTGTACCGGAACCGGTGCAGGTCGTGAGCCATGAACGTCTTCTCGCATTGGCGGCACAGTTGCCCCACGAAGAACCGGCAGAAACACCGGCGCAGAAAGGGACGGCGATCAATCTCCGGTCATGGCTTATATCGCATGGCATTGCGATCCGTTCAGAGAAACCGTACCGGGACGGCACGCTCTTTGTGCTCGAAGCGTGCCCGTTCTCGACCGCCCACAAAGCCGGAGCGTATGCGATCCAGTTCGCGAGCGGAGCGATTCATGCCGCATGCCATCACACATCCTGTGACAGCGGGAAGCAGCGATGGCAGGAACTGCGGGAGAAGTACGAGACGGTTGAGGAGAAGCATGACCGGCAGGAAACCCGGATAAAGGGATGTAGTAAAGAGCGGGCGAAGGGAAAGGTGCAGGAGGAAAACAAACCGTTCTTCTCGCCGATACAACCGGGACTGTCATTCCGCCTGAATATCCCATGACCGATGCCGGTAACGCGGAACGGCTCAAAGCACAGTACGGCGATGTGATCCGGTACTGTGCGACGTACAACTCGTGGTACCTCTGGAAGGGGAAGGTCTGGGTCCGGGACGACGCGGGGAAGATGCTT
>JAPKXU010000241.1 GCA_026394655.1 Methanoregula sp.
GAAGCTCCGCCATGAAGGGCGTGAAGTCCCTGCCTATGAAACCGTTCTTGTCGCACATGACGGGCACCGGAGACAGGTGATCGTGAAAGGCACACCGATCCGGTACCACGACAGCCCTGCTTCCCTCATTCTTCTTGTTGACATCACCGAGCGCAAGCGGGCGGAAGATGCGCTGCGGGAAAGCGAGGAGAAACTGTCTTTGTTTATGCGTTATTGCCCCAATCCCGTTTACATTAAAGATGAAGATACCCGTGCTGTCATGTTGAGCCATCATTTTGAAAAGATGTTGGGAAAGCCTTTGTCTCAATTGCTTGGCAAAACCGATGAGGAACTCTGGTCTCCTGAATTTGCTGTCGGAATGCGGGCGGATGATGAAAAAGTTATGAAAGAAGGCTGCATTATTGAGCGGGAAGAGATTTTTGAAGAGCGGAATTTATTTAGCATAAAATTTCCGATTCCCATACCGGATCGTCCAACCATTCTTGGGGGATACACCATCGATATCACCGACCGGAAGCGGGCAGAAGAAGCGATGCAAATCCAGCACAACCTTGCCATTGCCCTCACAACCCGCCACACCATGAAGGAAGCCCTTGAACTCATTCTTGATGCCGCCTTCCATGATAAGAGTCTGGACTCCGGGGGGATTTACGTGGCTGACCCGGTCACCGGTGCGCTGGAATTAGTAGTTCATCGCGCGATCCACCCAGAGTTTGTTGAGCACATGTCCCATTTTGATGCTGATGCTTCACAGGTGCTACGGGCAAAGAACGGTACACCATTTTATGGGCGATATACGGATATCCGGCAGCCGGGCAAAGATGAGATCCGCGACCGGGAAGGGGTGACCGCTCTCGCGTCAATTCCGGTGCTGCACAAGGGCAATCTTATCGCAATTATGAACATGGCTTCGCACATCCACGATGATATCCCCCTCCCCACCCGCAAGCTGCTTGAGACGCTGGCAGCACAGATCAGTGGTGCTCTGGTATATATCCGTTCGGAGGAAGCACTGCGGGAGAGCGAGGAGCGGTACAGGACGCTCGTTGCATCCGTTGATGAGGCGATCATCCTGCAGGAGAAGACCGGAGAGATCCTGGCTTGGAACAGAGCAGCAGAACAGCTATTTGGCGTCACCATCAGTGAAGTGCTGGGGCATACGGCAACAAACCGGAAGTGGAAGACGATCCGGGAAGACGGGACAGAGTTTTTGGATTCCGAACACCCGTCCACGCATACCCTGGCGACCGGTGAAGCGTGCAAGAATGTCGTCATGGGTATCACGAGCGCTGTGGGGAGATTCTCGTGGGTCAATATCAACACAAACCCTCTCTTCAGGGAGGGAGATGCGAACCCCTATGCGGTTGTCATCTCATTATTGGACATCACCGAGCGCAAACGGGCGGAGGAGGCGCTCCTCGCGAGCGAGGAGAAGTTCAGGCATATCAGCGAACTGATACCAGACTTTGCATACTCCTGCAAGAAGGCTCCGGGTGGAGGATTTACGATAGACTGGATAACCGGCGCACCCGAACAGATAACCGGATATACGAGCGACGAAATCAGAAAAATGAGCTGCTGGAAGTGCCTTGTCATTGATGAGGATATCCCGGTGTTTGAAAAGAATGTGACAGGACTTCTTCCGGGAGAATTTGCCCGGTGCGAACTCCGTATCCGGAGAAAAGATGGCGGCATCATCTGGCTGTCATCATATACACAGTGCGTCACTGATCTGAAGGAACCGGGGAATCACGGTCTCTATGGCGCGTGCCGGAACATCACCGAGCGCAAGCGGGCGGAAGAGGCATTACATAAGGCAAACAAGCAATTAAACCTCCTCTCCGACATCACCCGGCATGACATCACGAACCAACTGCTGGTGCTCAGGGGGTATCTCGAGCTATCGCACGATGTTATTGACAAACCGGAAGCACTAAAAGAGTACATCAAAAAAGAGCAGCAAGCCGCGATTACTATCGAGGAGCAGATCACGTTCACCCGCGATTACCAGAATCTGGGTGTTGCAGCTTCCGCTTGGCAGAACGTGAACGCAAATATAAAAGAAGCGGTTGACCGGCTGCAGATGCGGGCAGTCCATGTCGAGGCTGATCCCGCGAATCCTGAAGTGTATGCAGATCCACTCTTCGAGAAAGTGTTCTACAACCTGATCGACAACGCACTCCGCTAC
>JAPKXU010000298.1 GCA_026394655.1 Methanoregula sp.
AAGTTATCCGGCTTTTACGCGGGAATCGGGACTCGTATTGGGGCCGGACCGGTATAACCTGCAGGTTAGCTGAACGAACTGCGTCCGAAGTCCGGGAAAATATGGGCACATTTTGCACGGAGTGTGGGGAGGTGCCGCATCGGGAAGGAAAATTATAGGATCGGATCTAATCCCGGGAGATCATTATGCCGGCGTCTTTCCTCCAAAGAGTATGTGCCAATAAAGAGATCCGTCCGATCGTCATGGATGGCGATGAGCAGGAAAAGAAATTGGTTTTGGGAAAGGATCCGGTTGATTATGTGTGTTTTGGTGAGCACACAGGATTGACGTAACATCCGGAATTATCAGCGTCCCGGATGAATGCCATGATCGGGCGCCCGGAAATCCGTACCCTGCCGCATCATCAGGTACTCTTTTTGTGCGATCTTCATCGAACATTCCATATCATAATCGTTTTCCATCGCGGCGGCAAACGACGTGGGATCGATAATGCGGAACGACGAGAACATACCAACGCCACGTTCAAAAAATGCATCCGGGATAAGCGAAGATCCAAGACCATACATCCCGATGAGCCGTGCGTTCTTTGCCTCTTTAATATACTTCTCAAAACTGTTGTCCACCAGTGTCGCCGTACTTAATAATACGATATCGGCAGCGCCAAGGATCTTTTCGCTGTCGTTTGGTGCGTAGTACTCGGTCGCGGCTGGAAGGATTACAGACTCCTTATCGATCACGACGCTTTCAAAGGTCTCTCTTGGAGTAGGAGAGATGACCTGGAGTTTGCGGCACTTGTTATGAAGCGGGATGATCTGGCTTCCGTTCCCAACGACTGCCACGATTTCTTCAGGATTTATTATACGTGAAACCGGGGAGAAATTCTTTACAAAATCCTCGTTGGTCTTCCAGCACTGGGAGAGGTAACCTCTCTTCCGGACTCCGCTGCAACTGAGAAATTTCTGGGACAATGCACTCATACAGGCAATACCGATCGAGCGTTCCAGTGGATCAGTCGACAGGATCCCCCATTCCGCACAATCGAAGAGCGGTTTTCCAACAAGAGTCCGCAGGGTTTGGATAGCTTGTTCCCCTTGCATCCCGTAAAAGGTATCGATACCGGTGCGGTTGATGGCGAGCCCGCATTCATCCCGGTCGCTCGTTATTGCATTCCACCGGGGTTTTATACCTATCCGGTGAAGTCGTCCCTTGTGTAACCGGTTCTCACGGTGCAGTTCATACAACCGTTCGAGAGTTGCGGATAGTACATCCTTCCCGGATCCAAAGCGTGCTGACATGGTTCCCCCCATTCGTGTAATTGTATTTTTCTTTATTGTGAAATTGTTCCTGTGCTCCAAATACCATTGGCTATTGCAACCGGAGCAAAAATGTCTTCGATCTCCTGTTGCATCCCGACTTTGTCCAGACGCGGTTCGGAGAAAATCTCCCGTCATTCCAGGAGTGGTCCCCCTCCTCTTTTAGAGCATACACGATAATAGTTGCCATCGCGATTATCCCGTTAGTACCCGACCGTTGAATGATATACGCACTACCGTTCTTTGCCTTCCTCCTGCTTTTTTCCCGCGAAATCATGTATCTCCCTCTCACGATGGTAACTGTATCCCTGCTGTCGGGATGTCCGAAGGCAGACCCTCCCAGCGGGTGACACCCCGGTTGAGCAGGTATACCCGGTCACCCATGTCGCGGGCATCGGTAACCCGGTGTGTTACGACAAGACATGGGATCTGAAGATCGGAAACGCACGTGCGGACAGCATCCTGCACGGATTGTCTGCTTTCTGTATCGAGCGCAGTAAATGGTTCGT
>JAPKXU010000070.1 GCA_026394655.1 Methanoregula sp.
TCAAATATTCTAAGATGAAAACAATCAATCCAAATCCAGATAATGGAGAGTTTTTCAAAATTCTCTCCTGTCAATTGAAAAGCATAACCAGAAAGAGATCTTCTTCAATTACAATTGGGCATACCCGGATTTGAATTTCAACGTTTCGCACTCTTGACATGCCCACACCTTTTGCATTAACTCTGCTATTACCCAAACTGTATACGTTATTGCCAAATACTAGAGAAATCCACTTGAAGATCTCTACGAACTATCGATTAACATCACCCATCAACGAACTGGTTGAGACAAACTCAATCTGCGATGGTTGGACGATGTATGTGAGCGCAACAAAAAATTCCTGTCCAACCTTTGGAAATCTGTATTGAATATTAATAATAAAATCACTTTATTCATCACCCGATTGCAAAAATATCGCCAATCCCAGCGCGCTCCACTGGAAGCAAAGGGGTTTATAAAGATGACAAACCAATCGCTTTTTTAATCTAATCTCACTAAGACTCAGCTCCTCAGTGTCATCATGCCCGAACAACAAGACCCCTCGACAGGGTTATTTATAAAATATCTCTCCAATAACCGGATATTCCAGGACCGTGAAGTCCTCCGGCACTCCTACCGCCCGCAGATCCTACCGCACAGGAAACCGCAGATAGACCATATCGCGTCCATCCTTGCCCCATCGCTCAGGAATGAGACCCCATCGAACATCCTTATCTACGGTAAGACTGGTACAGGAAAGACGGCAAGCGTCCGGTATGTCGGTGCAGAGCTTGAGAAGGCTAGCAGCACGATGGGACCTCTCTGCCGGATCGTCCACCTCAACTGCGAGGTGATAGATACCCAGTACCGGGTCCTGGCACAGATAGCAAAATGCATTGTGGGTGTGGACACAGTTGCAAGCGACAAGACCCGGACACACATCCCCATGACCGGGTGGCCCACCGATCAGGTCTATGCAGAGCTGAAGAACCAGCTCGAAGCCGGTGGCGGGGTGCTGGTCATTGTGCTCGATGAGATCGACAAACTCGTCAAGAAGAGCGGCGACGACACGCTCTACAACCTCACCCGGATCAACTCGGATCTTGTCAAATCAAAGGTCAGCATCATCGGCATCTCTAACGATCTGAGCTTTAAGGATTTCCTGGACCCGCGGGTTCTCTCCTCCCTCTCTGAAGAGGAGATTGTCTTCCCTCCATATAATGCGCCCCAGCTGGTGGATATCCTCACCCAGCGCGCTGCAGCTGCGTTTGTCCAGGGAGCCATCGCAGATGGTGTCATCCCGCTCTGTTCAGCGCTAGCAGCTCAGGAACACGGTGATGCCCGGCGTGCGCTCGACCTGCTCCGGATCTCAGGAGAACTCGCGGACCGGGACGAATCCACGCAGGTGACCGAAGAGCATGTCAAATCGGCTAAAGCGAAGATTGAAACCGACAGCATGATTGAGTGCATCGCGACGCTCCCCACGCAGAGTAAACTGATCCTCTACTCTATGCTGATCCTCGAACAGATGGGTCAGAATATCTTTACGAGTGGGGACGTCTCACGTATTTATCAGGACATTGCACCGACCATTGAGCTGGATATCCTCACCCATCGTCGCATTACTGACCTTGTCTCGGAGCTGAACATGCTCGGCGTCATCAACACGCGGGTCGTGAGCCGCGGCAGGTATGGGCGGACGAAAGAGATGTGGTTCGATGCCAATGCCGGAAAGATCCGTGAGGTCGTGCTCAAGGATCCACGACTGAACGGGTTAAAAGATCTCGATATAAATCAGATGCAAGCGAAATGGTTAAAGACATGGTTCAGGTGAAGTCTGATGGATGAAAAGGACCTCGAACTCCTCCGAATCCTTGAGGAGAACAGCCGGCTCTCTGCCAAAGAGATCGCATCGATGACCGCACTCTCTGCTGCCGAAGTGGAAGCACGGATCCACGCACTTGAAGATGCACAGGTGATCCGGAAGTACACGACGGTCGTTAACTGGGAACTGGCAGGAAACGGCGAGGTCTCTGCCATCATCGAACTCAAAGTGAGCCCGGAACGGGATTACGGGTACGACCGGATCGCGGAACGGCTTTCCCGTTTCCGGCAGGTCAGAACCCTGCGCCTGATGACCGGTACGTACGACCTGCAGCTGCTTGTTTCCGGGAAAAATATGCAGGAGGTCTCCCGGTTTGTATCAGAGCACGTGGCACAGATGGACCGCATCCGCGAGACTGCGACGCATATTATTATGAAATCATACAAGGAGAACGGCAACAAGCTCTTCTCAGAGCAGGAACCAGAACGGCTCCCCTACTCGTTCTGATGGGAAGAGAAAAAACAGGTGAAACAATGCGCAACTTCGTATCAGAACGTGCTGCCGGGATCCCACCCTCCGGCATCAGGAAATTCTTTGATCTCGTCCTCACCATGGAGGATGTTATCTCCCTTGGAGTAGGTGAACCCGACTTCCGGACACCATGGAACATCTGTGAATCGAGTATCTACTCGATTGAGCAGGGCGTCACCTCCTACACGTCGAACAAGGGGATCCAACCGCTTAGAGAGACACTCGCACGTCACCTTCTCCAGCGTTACAATCTTACGTATGATAGTGAAGATGAGATCCTCATCACAACCGGCGTCTCAGAGGGGCTCGACATCGCGATCCGCGCCATCGTGGACCCGGGTGACGAGGTTCTCATCGCGCAGCCGAGCTATGTCTCCTATGCCCCGTGCGTTACGCTCGCTGGCGGGAAACCTGTCCCGGTTGAATGTGTCGAGGAAGACCATTTCAAGCCGAATCCCGACACCCTCATGGAGCAGTGTACGCCAAAGACAAAAGCGCTCATGATCAACTTCCCGAACAATCCGACCGGCGCGGTGATGACTCAGGGCGACCTGGAAGCTATCGCTGATATCGTCACCGATCATGACCTCCTCATCATCAGTGATGAGGTCTATTCGGAACTCACGTACGAGGGCAGCCACGTTTCCACCGCAACGATCGGGGATCTCCGGGAACGTACGATCACGTTAAATGGCTTCTCGAAGGCGTATGCAATGACCGGGTGGCGGGTCGGCTACCTCTGCGCCCCGAAGGAGATTTGTGAAGCTGCGCTGAAGATCCACCAGTACGTGATGCTCTGCGCCCCGGTGATGGGACAGGTAGGGGCACTGGAGGCGCTTCGATCCGCTGAGGAAGAGAAGAACAGCATGGTGAACGAGTACCGGCTCCGGAGAAACATGTTCGTTGCCGGGTTGAACCGGATCGGGCTTTCATGTCACTTACCGGAAGGTGCGTTCTATGCGTTTCCCTCAGTGAAAGGGACCGGTTTATCGGACGTGGAATTTGCCGAGCGGTTATTAAAGGAGCAGCGGGTGGCAGTCGTCCCCGGCAGCGTCTTTGGTGCAGGAGGAGACTATCACCTCCGCTGTGCATACGCGGTATCGCGCAAAAAACTTGGGGAAGCACTCACCCGGATAGAGACGTTTGTTTCCGGTCTCTGACCGGAGACGCCAAACCCCTGCAACTTTTTTATTATTCTGTCTTCCAATCATTCGCCCCTGTGTGTAATCCCTGTCACTTCTCGTCATTCACTGGCGGTCATCCCGGCGTAATGGGGATACTTTATTGCTCAATTCGACCTACACTACTTGATACTTCAATGAGCTGTACAATCATCGTTGGTGGATTTTTTGGGGATGAAGGGAAGGGCAAGATCGTCGCCCATATCGCATATGCGGATGAACCTGTTATCATCTCCCGCGGTGGTGTAGGTCCGAACGCCGGGCACACCGTGCAGGTCGGTGACCATGAATACAGTGTCCGCATGGTCCCATCCGGTTTTGTTTACAAGAAGGCGAAACTCTGCATTGGCAGTGGCGTTCTTGTAGATCCCCGAGTGCTTGCGTATGAAATAGAGACACTGGATGTCAAAGGGCGGATCTTTGTTGACAAACGGTGCGGGGTCATCACGGAGGATCACATCGCACGGGACAAAGGCAGCGCCCATCTTGCAAAGAAGATTGGGAGTACGGGTTCCGGTTGCGGACCGGCGAACTCCGACCGCGTGATGCGGGTCGCCCCGCAGGCAAAGGACGTGCCCGAGCTCGCCGAGTACCTGCTTGATGTCCCGCAGGCGATTGATGACGCATTAAAGCAGGGCAAACCCGTCCTTCTCGAAGGGACGCAGGGTTTTGGCATCTCCCTCTATTACGGGACATACCCGTTTGTTACATCAAAAGACACATCGGCTTCGCAGATCGCGGCAGACAATGGGGTGGGACCGACAAAGATTGACGATGTGATCGTGGTCTTCAAGGCGTACCCGACACGGGTGGGCGAAGGTCCATTTAACACCGAGATGACGTTTGAGAAGTCTGACGCAATGGGGATCCAGGAGTTCGGGACAGTCACCCACCGGAAGCGCCGGATCGGCGGATGGGACGGCGGGATGGCACGGTACTCCGCTATGATCAATGGGTGCACTCAGGCAGCGATCACCGGGATCGATCATATCGACAAGGCATGCTTTGGGATCACTGAATATGGAAAGCTGACGAAAAAAGCGCGAACCTTTTTGAAACAGGCAGAAGAGGACATCGGCAGCCCCATCACGCTCATCTCCACTGGTCCGGAGATCACCCAGATCATCGATATCAGGAATGAACTCGCATGAAACGAAAACTAATGGACATCCTCTGTTGCCCGGTGTGCAAAGGCGATCTTGAACTCCGCGTGGATGCAGAGGATGAGAAAGAGATCCTTGAAGGGGGTCTTTTTTGCGCTGCATGCAAAGTGAACTATCCCATTCACGAGGGCATCCCAAACCTCCTTCCCCAGAACCAAAAGGACTAGAGCCGTGACGTTATGAACTCCCCGTTGCCAACCGGTACAGTGGCTGTCGCGGGTGAAGCGTTACCGAGAAAAATTTTTGAGTGCTACCTGAACCGGTCGGGGATTAACTCGATCGAGCTCCCGCGGGAGCAGGTGCGTGCAGAGATCGGGGACAATCTCTGCCTGAAATTTTTAAACCGTGGTGCCCCTGTTCATATCACTGTTACTACTACAAACGCGGGTATGTTCACCGATTTTTATCATGAGAACCTATACGTTGTTGATGATATCGTGCTGACAATCCCGATCAAAAAGGACAGCCAGCCGGGGTTCTTTGATATCGATATCCTTGCAGGATACGGGGCGACGAAGGCAGCGATCCGTGTGAATGTGGATCGCTTTTTGGAGCGCGAGGCAGAAGCCCGGGCAGCCCAGGCGCCGGTCCAGCCGGTAGCACACGGCCGTCCCCACCCCCTGATGGTGGCGATGGGTATTTCACTGGTCCTCTACGCCACCTGGCTCTACACGGGTGTTGCATCTCTGAACATTGCGGCTTTTATCATACTCATTGTCGGTGCATTGTTCACATGGTACCGACAGGGTTAGTACTTGCTCTTCTGGTGCTTGCGCTGGCACTGGTCGTGGACAGGCTCCTTGGCGACCCGCATTCAGCATTCCACCCGGTTGCGCTACTTGGCAGGTTCATTGGCTGGTGGGGCAGACCGGCGCTCTACGCCGCACCGTTCCAGCGTGGGGTGGGAGTTGTACTTTGGGTAGTAACGGTCGCGCTCTTTACACTTCCGTTTGCCCTCTTCAACTGGTTCGCGCCGTGGTTGGTGTACCTCTGCATCGCGCCCTTCCTCCTCAAGTGCTGCTTTGCGTGGCGCTCCCTTGAAGAGCACACGCTCGCGGTTGTTGCAGCGCTGGAAGATGGCGTGGAGAGCGGGCGGGAGCGGGTGAAACTTCTCGTCTCACGTGACACCGCCCGTCTCGATCCGGAACACATTCGCTCCGCCGCATACGAGTCCATGACCGAGAACCTGACCGATAGTATCATCTCCCCGCTCTTCTACTTCTCGATCTTCGGGCTTGTCGGTGCGGCGGTCTTCCGTGCGGCAAACACGATGGACGCGATGCTCGGGTACCGGGATGAACGCGCACGTCTTGGCTGGTGCTCCGCCCGGATGGATGACGTCTTCAACTTTATTCCCGCACGGGTGACCGTGCTCTTGTTGCTCGTGTACTTTACGTGCCGGGGAAACGGCGCCCGTGCGTGGCGGGTGATGCGCCGGGACGGGAAGTTACGACCGGGCTTCAACGGGGGAATCGTGATGGCGACGATGGCAGGCGGGTGCGGGATCCGGTTCGAGAAGCCGGACGTTTATACGATCGGGAACGGGGAGCAACCGCTTGTGTCGGGAGGGCACGAGGTCATACGGGCAGTCCGGGTCGTCACCGTATCGTTTGCCTGCATTGCCGGGTGTACGCTCTTTTTATTGGCTTGGTTGATCAATAGTACTCTTATATGAAACTGGAAGAGCTGAGATTTGGCACAGAGCTTCTCAAGCGCGGCTTCGCATCCATGCAGAAAGGTGGCGTGATCATGGATGTCGTCAATGCCGAGCAGGCAGTGATTGCCGAGAAAGCCGGCGCCGTCGCAGTTATGTCGCTTGAGCGCGTGCCCTCCGATATCCGGAAGATGGGGGGAGTCGCGCGGATGGCAGACCCCGAAAAGGTCATTGAGATCATTGATGCAGTCTCCATTCCGGTGATGGGGAAGGTCAGGATCGGGCATTTTGTCGAGGCGCAGGTGCTGGAAGTGCTGGGCGTTGACATGATCGACGAGAGCGAAGTCCTGACGCCTGCCGACGAGCAATACCATATCGATAAGAAACAGTTCAAAGTGCCCTTTGTCTGCGGTGCCCGGGATCTTGGCGAGGCGCTGCGCA
This sequence comes from Methanoregula sp., assembly GCA_026394655.1. Lineage (GTDB taxonomy): Archaea > Halobacteriota > Methanomicrobia > Methanomicrobiales > Methanospirillaceae > Methanoregula. Next base: position 6,775 of record JAPKXU010000070.1, read on the forward strand.
GGATCAATGAAGGGGCGGCGATGATCCGTACAAAGGGCGAAGCCGGGACCGGAAACGTCGTGGAAGCCGTGCGCCATATGCGGGCGATCATGGGGCAGATCCGGACGATCAAGGGGATGGACGCACAGGAACGTATCGACTACGCACGGGAGATCGAAGCGCCGGCTGAACTGGTCGCCGAATGTGCAGAACGCGGCAGGCTCCCCGTAGTGAACTTCTCTGCCGGGGGGATTGCCACACCCTGTGATGCAGCGATGATGATGCAGCTCGGTGCCGACGGTGTCTTTGTCGGGTCCGGGATCTTCAAATCTTCTGAACCGGAGAAGATGGCAAAGGCGATCGTGGACGCGGTCAATCATTTCAATGACGCAACGGTGATCACCCGCGTCAGCCGGGGACTTGGCGATGCGATGCCGGGGCTCGATGTCCACACCTTAAAAGAAGATGAGGTGTTCCAGTACCGTGGGCGTTAAGGTTGGCGTGCTCGCGCTCCAAGGGGATGTGAGCGAGCATATCGACGCTTTTTTTGCAGCACTTTCGCGGCGTGGCTGCGGTAGCACCGCAACGGTAACCGAAGTCCGGAGCTCACAAGACCTCGCAGGGTGTGCAGCGCTTGCGATCCCCGGCGGGGAATCGACCACCATATCCCGGCTGATTGAAAAGAACCAGCTCCATGAGCCGATCAGGAATTTTCCCGGCGGGATCTTTGCCACCTGTGCGGGGATGGTGCTTGTGGCGAGCCGGGTCGATGACCCCCGGATCCGCCCGCTCGGGCTTGTCGGTATGGCGGTGGACCGGAATGCATTCGGGCGCCAGCGGGAGTCTTTTGAGGCTGACATTCCGGTTGACGGACTTCCCGGTCAGCCATTCCACGCGGTCTTTATCCGGGCGCCGGTTGCAACTGCCATTGATGACAACGTGCGGGTGCTCGCCCGGGTGGAGCAGGGCATCGTTGCTGTTGAGTGCGGGAAGCACATGGCACTCGCGTTTCACCCGGAACTTGGCAGAGATACCCGGCTCCACGAACGGTTTTTACAAGCGTGCGGGATCTGATCCGGGTTGATGAACGAGTGAGATCGTAACCAGGTCCGGGTCGGGCGTGCTATCTGACGGGGATGTCTTGCAGTTGTGTTGCTGCACCACCGTTTCCCTATCACGTTTTTTTAGAAGATCTGCCCGTACGACCGGATCTCGTTTGAGATTGCGCCATGTCAGGATCCCCCTCTTGGACCCGTTTTGGCATGGAGACGAACAGCGGCAATCTCCACCATCCCATCCGCCCCTCTGACTGTGATCATCAATCTGCATTCACGGCACCAGCTGGATCAAAGGGGGAAGTGAGGACTTTATATCATATCATTGAGACTTCTGTACATGCCTGACGTCCGGTGTCCTACCTGCGGGAATTACACTCCTGAAGGAAAATTTTGTGAACACTGTGGGTCGTCCCTCGCCCCTGTTCCTGTATACAACTCGCCCCCGCCCTCAGGAGTGGCGACTCCGCAGCCCCCGGCAAAGAAACGGTCGGCAGCCGTGCTCGTCCTCTTAATCATCGGTGGTGTTTTTTTCTTTTTAATCGTTATAGCGGTGCTGGCGGCATTCGTTTTCGGCGTGGCAGCAAATAGTCAGTCAACAAACCCCGTCACTGTGACGGTAACACCACCGGTCACTGCGAAGGTAACTCCGGTGTATACCTATTCACCGACAACGGTGGTAACTCGTGTAACCGCGTCAGCGCCAGTCCGGTATACCCCCGATTCGTATACCGAAACTATTGTGAACGGGAATTATTGGTATTATTATATCCCGCTGAAATCCGGGAACCAGATCCAGACGACGGTTAGTACTGACGGATCACCCATCGATCTCATGGTCATGCATTCAGCGGAGTTCAAGAAATACCAGGCGTCCATTTCGTCTCCGTCGGGGACATGGAACGCCTGGAATGATCTGAATATCGTAAATGACAAGTATAGCTTTACGGCACCATCTGATGACACCTACTACTTTGCCCTGGATAATACCAATTCACCGACAGATGGGGCATACGCCAAAAAAACTGTCAACGTGGCGGTGACCTTCAACAGGTATTAATGCCCGGCATTTCTGCATACGCACCGGCTCCATAGAGCTGGATTATGTAGAAAACGAACATGAACGCGTATGCAACCAACGACATGAAAACGCAGAAGCGTTTTTCAAAAGAAAACAAAATCCTTTTTGGGTTTGGCAGGTTCTGTCACGGGGCGTTGATCTTATCACAGCTCATCAGCTCCCTCATTTCTATCTTCCGGTGCACCTCAAAAAAGGGTTAATGATACTGGCATTCACCGGCGGCTCCAGACTAACCGGGCAGGGCAAACGAACTCAACCATTATTATCGAGTAACAGGAAATGTATACACCCTAAGAAATCGATGAAGTGATATAACTATGAATTTTGGAAACCTAAGTGGAATAGGCGGGACTGTTGCCAGTTACCTTGCAACCCCCGAGGGACAAGACGCGATCAAGAAATTCCTCGCATCTCCCGATGGTATCGCGATGCTGCGAAATTTTGCTGGAACTCCCGATGGACAGAAAACAATGTTGAGTATCCTCCCACAGATTCTTGGTGCGATCAACCTTCCCCCCGGAGTAGCTGAAATGATCAAAGGGGCACTCCCCGGTCAGCAGTAACCTGACGACCTGATATTTATTTTTATTTTTCCCTCAAACGCCATGTTATGGGATATCGTGATATGTCCTGTTCATTAAATCCAGCGACTACGGGGGTGCAGTCCCGTCCCGATCGAACGACGATGTATTATCTGTCCCTGATCGGGTTCTTTGCCATCTTCTCAACGACCATCTCCAAAAATCCCGTGCTTCCTCTTTTCGTACAGGCTATCGGCGGCGGAGACACCGCGATCGGTCTCATCGCCGCTGTATCGCCGCTTGCCGGCATCCTGTTCTCGTTTCCCGTTGGCGTGATGTCGGATCAACTCGGGAGACGGCGCCTGCTTGTCATATCAGGTTTCGTGTTCCTGCTCGCCCCGCTGCTCTACCTCTTCATCTTAGATCCGCTCTGGCTGATACCCGTCCGGTTTTTCCACGGTACTGCGACCGCCATTCTCGGCCCGGTCGTTTCTGCCATTATCGCTGAACGGTTTCCTGCAACAAAGGGTGAAATGCTTGGCAGTTATTCTTCCGCAACACTTATCGGGCGTACCCTTGCACCTCTTGCCGGCGGGATCATCATCTCTTTTTTTGCGTTCAGCCCGGGCTTGATCCCGTACCGGATGGTGTACATCGCCGCCGCACTTGCTGCCGTCCCCGTCTTTTACCTGACCATGAAATACCGCGAAGAACAACCCGGGTCGCTCGACATACCCGGATTCCCTGTGTTCAAGGAGAGTTTTGTCACCTTTATTTCCAACCGCCGCCTGAGAGCGACAGCGATGGCAGATATGGCGACCTACTTTGCATTCGGTGCGTTTGAGACCTTCCTGCCGGTCTACCTGTTCGCGCTCCACTTTGCAGCTTACCAGATCGGGATCATCTTTGCGATCCAGGTGCTGATCATCGCCGTAACAAAACCCTTCTTCGGCAGGATCTCCGATCATATCGACAAGCGTTTCCAGATTATTACCGGACTGCTCGTCACGGGGGGTTCGGTTGCGGTAGTCCCGTTCGCTGTGACTTTTCCCGGTTTTCTCGCGGTAAGTGCCATCTTCGGTCTGGGGATGTCGCTTTCCACGGTCGCGACCAGCGCGTATGTTGCTGACGTGGCAAAAAAAGAGCAGATCGGTGCCTCTATGGGTGCCCTTTCCTCAATCATGGATATCGGGCAATCGACCGGACCGCTCGTCACCGGTATTATCATCACCATAGCCGGGTATTCATCTGGGTTCTTTGCAGGGTTCGTTCTTGCAGTGGCAGTTACCGGCATCTTTATTTTGTCTGTGCGGAAACCAAAGGGCATAGTCAATGTGTAAACGTCAACCTGAAGACCGGCTTTAGTTCGCGTGTTTTTACACGGATTATCAGGGCGAAATGAATGGGGTGGCAGAGATTCTCGTAACCGGATGAATGCTGATATCCTGGCTTCAACCTTTCCGTTCTGCAAAAGAAACCCGGATGATGCCCGTCGTATCACTGCGGGATAACCCATCGAGGTGCTGGATGTCATAGAACTGGTTGACCGGGTGATGGATCCGGCACTGTGACCGTCCAGTTACCGGTCGATCGTTCGGCACCCCCATCCCCCTTTCATAAGTCCCCCGATCCCCGCCATACTATGACATTGGCATAATGATGTTTTCTATAGAACAAAATGTGACGAGTGAGATCGTTCCTCGAACAATCTGATTTCGAAACCGGGGAAAAACACCCATCTGGCAGAAAAAATTTAATTTCAAAACGAAAGAATGTTAAAGGAACTATATAGCCGATAGTGTTACTACCGACATTTTGCGGTGAAACCAATGAGTGACAATACCCACATAACCCTCCCCGATCAGCAACCGCTCGGGGCGGTGACCTTCGCAGAGAACCCGGAGCCGCGGTGCCCCTGCCTTTTATTGCTTGATACCTCCGGATCTATGGCGGGACAACCCATCGCCGAACTGAACGAAGGGATCCGTGAATTTTACAACGAACTGCAGAACGACTCGCTCGCCATCAAACGGGTAGAAGTCGCCCTCCTCTCGTTTGGTCCGGTCAGGACCATTTCCGAATTCAATACCGCCGAATCTTTCTTCGATCCCCAGCTCGTGGCTGACGGCGACACACCCATGGGCGAAGCGATACTGAAAGGGATCGAGATGATTAAAACCAGAAAGGAACAATACCGGGCAAACGGCATCTCATTCTACCGTCCATGGATTTTCCTTATCACTGACGGCGCCCCGACTGATGAGTGGCAGCACGCCGCCGCAATGGTCCGCGAAGGCGAAAGTGCAAAATCCTTCGCGTTCTTTGCCATAGGCGTCCAAAAGGCTGACATGAAGATCTTAACGCAGATATCGGTCAGACAACCGGTAAAACTCCAGGGGCTCAAGTTCCGCGAATTCTTCCAGTGGCTCTCCAACTCGATGAAATCTGCTTCGCGGAGCAATCCCGGCGACAGGATTATGCTCGCTCCACCACTCGGCTGGAGTGAGATATGAGATGGAAGTTCACTTGCGCATCTGTTACGGGAAAAGCACACACTGATCGCGGGGAGAACGGGCAGGATTCCTGCAAGGCAGGCACGATCCAGATCCAGGATTCAGAATTTTTTATCGGGATTGCTGCTGATGGCGCCGGCAGCACAACCAACGGCGGGGTGGGGGCTGAGATCGCGTGCAGGATCATCTATGCGCAAATCACCGGCACGGTGCGTGACGCAGGCGATCTTTCCCGCATTACAGATCAGGATGTCAAAAACTGGATCACCGCGTCGCGGGATGCAATCCTCGTTGATGCACAGGAACACGGGCAGCGGCTGAAGGAATATGCCTGTACGATTCTCGGCTCGGTAGCCGGAAACGATCGGGTGATTTATTTCCAGATCGGCGACGGCGCGATTGTCGCAGGTTCCGGACCTGAATACCAGACTATCTTCTGGCCGGAACAGGGAGAGTACGCGAACACGACGTTCTTTATCACGGATGAGCAGTACCTCGACCACCTGCATGTTCTCCACGCCGAATCGCCAGATGAAATCGCGTTGTTCACCGATGGTTTGCAGAACCTTGTCCTCTCGTTCGCACAGAAACAAGCCCATGCCGGCTTCTTTGTGCCGCTTTTTGACGCACTGCGAAAGAACCCGGAGAATGGGTTTTCCGATTTTTCCGCACAGCTGGAAAACTTCCTCTGTCGTGATGATATCAGCGCGAGAAGCGACGATGACAAGACGCTCGTCCTTGCAGTTCGCGTTACGGGTTGATGTATGGCGGCTGTCCTCCTCACTCCGTTATTCGACAGTTGCGGTGCCCGTATCTGTCTCGGCAGGAAGATCGGGAGCGGCGGCGAAGGGGATGTGTACGAGATCCTCTCCCCGCACTCAAATATCGTCGCAAAGATCTATCACAAACCGCTGTCGGCAGACAAGCAGGAGAAACTACTCCTGATGGCGAGGGGGTGCAATGATGAGCTCAAGGGGATATCCGCCTGGCCGACCGATGTGCTCCACGCCCGGGAGGGTGGCCCGGTCATCGGGTTTTTAATGCCGGAGATCGCCGATTACGAACCGGTGCACAAGGTCTACGGACCGACGCAAAGAAAAGAGATCTTCCCGCATGCGGACTGGCGGTTTCTCGTGCGCACGGCAAAAAACCTCGCCGCCGCGTTCTACGTGATTCACAAGTTCGGGTACGTGATTGGGGACGTCAACGAGGGTAATATTCTCGTAAACGATCAGGCATGCGTACGGCTGATCGACTGCGACTCGTTCCAGGTCCGGGCGAACAATCGGCTCTATTACTGCGAAGTTGGCGTAGCCCAGTTCACCCCACCTGAGATCCAGAAATCGAAAGATTTTAAGATGGAGCGAACGGCAAACCACGACAATTTCGGGCTCGCGATCCTGATCTTCCAGCTCCTCTTTTTCGGCAGGCATCCCTACTCTGGCGTGTACACGGGAAAAGAGGATATGCCCATCGAGAAGGCGATAGCCGAATTCCGGTTTGCGTACGGCAAAAATTCCCCGGCGAAATCCATCGCCCCTCCGCCGAACTCCGTGGGGTTGTCCGTTGTCCCAAGTCAGGTAGCCGGGCTTTTCGAGCGTGCATTCGCGGAGACAGGTGCCCGATCCGCCGGTCGCCCGGTCGCCGGGGACTGGTGGGAAGCGTTCGAGTTTCTTGAAAAGAGGCTGAGACGGTGCAGTGCGGACTCCGTGCACAGTTACTACTCAGGACTCGCGGCTTGCCCGTGGTGCAGACTCGAAGAGAGTTCCGGTCTTTTGCTGTTTTTGAGCGCAGACCGGATCACAAAAATCGATCTCCGTCGCGAATGGCAGAAGGTGGAGGCAATCAATCCCCCGGGACCGCTCCCGCATATCAGCCCCGGCACATTTTCTCCCGGTCCGGTACCCCTCGCTCCTGATATTGTACGCTCCCTTGAATTCAGGAAGATCCGCCAGATTGCGGGCATGGCAATTCTCGCGGGTTACGCCGTGATAGTGCTCGGGGACATGCTTACGGACTATCTCACAGTCCTGCCCGTTGCCATCGTTGTGGCGGCACTCTTCCTGTACCCGGGAGAAGCAGCGAGAGAGGAACGGCGGAGAAGGACTAACCTCGACAGCATCCGGTACCTGTGGGACTTGTGGAACAAAAAGTGGATCGCTGAAGCGGGTGATTCAGCGTTTCTTCTGCAATTGAACCATATGCGGGACCTTAAATGGAAATACGAGAGTATCGAACGGGGGTACAGGAATGGGCTCCTTTCGCTTGAACGCACGATAAAAGACCGGCAGCAAAAAAAGTTTTTGGAACGCTGCAGCATAGACAACTGCACTGTATCCCGGATCGGTGTCGGGCTGAAAAATACCCTGAAGTCTGCGGGGATCGGGACTGCTGCCGACATCACGCAAAAGAAGTTGCACGGCGTTCCCCAGCTCGACAATACCCTGACGAACGATCTCCTTGCGTGGCGGGACAAAATGGAGAGTAATTTCCTGTTCGATCCCACAAAAGGGATCGAGCGGTCTGATATTCATGCGCTCATCCATAAGTACCAGCCACTGATTAAACCCGTCGAGCGGGATCTTTTGCAGGGCATCCCGAAGCTGCAGCGGATACAGGAGGATATCCTAAAGAAACGGATTACGCTCCGACCAGCAGTCGAAAAGCGGGCGCGGGAACTCGCGCAGGCAGAGGCGAATTTCGAAGTCTTCCGCAGTACCCCGGAAGAATTGATCAAACGGGAGATCCAGGGAATTCTTCATCCACGGAGGTTTTCCCGGTAATATTTTTTTAAAATCCTGGATTTCTCACCACAGGATACATCTTCATTGTTTGACATAGTCGATGTCTTTTTCCACCATCAACATTTCCTAAAACCGGAGAAACGCCTAAAAAAGAATACCCGAACTCTCACACTTTCTTGAAACAGAGGTACCAGTCTACGCATTCATACCCTTCAGCAGGGCGTTTCTCCATCTCTCTTACAGTCTTTGGCGGCGGCACGACCACCTTGTCGCCCGGCTGCCAGTTGGCAGGAGTTGAGACCTTGAACTTGTCAGTGGTCTGGAGCGCTTTAACAAGCCGGATGATCTCTGGCATGAACCGCCCGTTCTGGAGCGGGTAGTAGATCATCGCCCGCATTGTTCCCTTATCGTCAATGAAAAAGACGCACCGGACAGCAGCCGTTGAGCTCTGCCCCGGGTGAATCATGCCGAACTTCTTTGCGACCTTCATATTGAGGTCAGCGATGACCGGGAAGGGGATCATGATCCCTGTTTTCTCTTTGATCGCATGCACCCATGCAAGATGCGCCGAGACGCTGTCAACCGAGAGCCCGATAAGCTGAACATTGAGCGAACACAGCTCGTCATAGATCGAACTAAACGCGATAAACTCGGTAGTGCAGACCGGTGTAAAGTCGGCAGGGTGCGAGAAGAGCACCACCCACTTCCCCTTGTAGTCTAACAGTTTTATCGGTCCCTGGGTTGTCTCCGCCTCAAAATCGGGCGCCGGCTCTCCGAGTGCCGGGAGCGTGGTGCAAGCCTCGTTCTCCATGAGACTCGCCCGTTATTTCATCACTTCATCAAGCTGGGCTTTCCCGTAGACGTATGCCGGCATACCCGATAGGAGGAATGTGACACGGAGTGCCTCTTCGACCTCTTCCTTTGTCACGCCAAGATTTGCCGCTCCCGCTATCTGGGCATGGACCGCATGCTGATCGCGAAGAGCTGCAGCGATCGCAATCGCGATCAGCTTCTTCGTCTTTCGTGTCAGCGCCCCGTCATCCCAGATATGCTCCTCGAACTTCATGACGAGCTCGTACATTTCGGGGTCCCGCTCAGTTAAATCCTTAAAGAACTTCGGGACCTTCCCGATTGACTTCTCCAGGTGCGCTATTCTCTTGTCCGGTTTTTTTATCTTTTGTACTTTTGCCATAATCATTCACTCTCCAGTTGCATCGGTTCACCACAGCAGACCAGCTCGCCGCCGCCTGCCTCTTTCACCACCACGACATTCCCGCAGATCTCACACTTGAAGACCTGCCCTTCGTTAGATACATTCACCATAACCTCTTCACCTCCGGTCAATTTCAACCGGTGATGCACGGTCCCGCACGGGAATTTCACAAGCTCGTTAATACCCGTTTACATTTCGTGCATGCCCGGTATTCACGCTGGCAGTACTAGGCGAAAAATAAATGTGGGAGTTACTGGTTGCTCTTGCCCCGTTTCGGGGGGTTTCTTGCATCTTCGGGGGTCTTGACATCCGGGCGGATGTGCGTCATCGGGAAGCACTGGTACTCCTCGCACGAGCAGGACGGGCATTTCCTGAGGTCCTGCTCGCTCTTGTCGAGCGTGTACTCCTTACCGCAGTCAATACACACATATTTTCCTGGTCCGACTTTTTGCCCTGCACTGTATGTCTTCTGTTCGGTCAGTTCAATCACCAAACTTCTCATTCTCTTTATGGTATTTATCAGTTGTGATGGTACAGAGCCATCCCGCACCGGATCTTTTAGGAAATCCGACGGGTATGCAAAACTATATCGAACGCATTACGCCAGTTCTATTATGGGTAGAAAGATTATCGGCGTATTGGGAAGCCCGCTTACGGAGGGCAACACCGCCATCCTCTTAGAACGGGCGCTCGCTGGCGCAAAAGATGCCGGGTGCGAGATCGAGAAGGTCGTGGTTGCAAACCTCGATTTCCAGGCATGCAACGAGATGTTGTTCTGCCGGGAGCATGACACCTGCATCATGGACGATGACATGCAGCCGCAGTACCAGAAGTTCCGGGAGATGGACAGCCTCATCCTCGCCACTCCGGTTATGACGATGGGGATCCCCGGCAGGCTGAAATCTTTCATGGACCGGTTTCAGGTATTTTTTATGGCGAAGTACATGCGGAAAAGCCCGTTTTTCACCCGGGAAGAGGCACAGAGGCGAAACGGGCTTTTCATCTGCATATCAGGCATGAAGGTACCGGAAGTGTTCGTCGGGGTAAAACTATCCGTGCAGGCGTTTTTTGACATCATCGACTGCAATTACCAAGACGAACTCCTCATCAATGACATGGACACGATCCGGGATATCCGGACAAGACCGGAAATCCTCGATGCTGCATATAAAAAAGGATTCGCACTCGGAAAAACGGTCATTGCATCGAACCAGTAACGCCCCTGAATACGCTCGTCACTGGGACGGACCACCCGGCACACATTAAAAAATGCGTCTCGCAACAATCAGTCCTTGGGCTCTCGTGTGACCTGCAGGGTATCGCTGGTTTACAACAATCCCCGCTCCTTCATGCTGCAAAACCCGGTCTTTGTGATGATGATATGGTCGAGCAGCTGGATCCCAAGGAGAGTTCCTGCCTCCTGTACCTGGCGGGTGATGGCAATATCCTGGCTGCTCGGTTCGAGTGAGCCCGACGGGTGATTGTGCACGCAGATAATAGAGGCAGCCCTGTCGGCGATCGCGTCGGCAAAAACCTCCCGCGGGTGCACGAGGCTGTGGTTTAACAGACCCACCGTGATGATCCGTTTATTTTGCATTTCTCCGGCACCGTTCAGCGTGAGGCAGACAAAGTATTCCTGCCTTTTGTCCCGCCACTCCGCAACGAGCGGGAGGATATCCTCCGGTTTCTGGATCTTCACTGTGCCATCCGGCTCTTTGTAGAACCGCCGCCCGAGCTCAAAGCACGCCATGATCTGGGCAGCTTTACCCGGACCAATCCCCTCGATCTCTAAAAGGGCAGCATAATCGACCGTGCTGTTTCTCTCCGCTATCATGGTGGAGACATCGTGGGCAATTGCACGGACGTCTTTGTTTTTCACTCCTCTGCCAAGGATTGCTTCGATCAGTTCGGGATTGGTGCAGGAGCCAACTCCTTTCGTTTTGATCTTTTCCCGGGGGCGATCCCGTGTCGGGACATCTTTCATCATCTTCATCTGACAACTCACAAAAGCCACAACGGATGAATACCCGGGGCGTGATCACAACCTCTGTATCAGTTTTCGATAAATCCTTTCATTTGATCCCGGCGAAATTCCGAAAATGGCAGCCAGAGATCCCCCCAGTAAAGTACGTGGCGGGGAGGAACTGCCCCATGAAGAATCTTTAAGTTCATTCTCCCCATATCAATCGTTATGGCAACAAAAGAGAATGCAATGGCTGCGTTTGCCGGAGAATCACAGGCGAACCGGAAGTACCAGGCGTTTTCCGACAAAGCCGCTGAAGAAGGGTTCAAGAATATTGCAACTCTCTATAAGGCGGCTTCAGAAGCAGAAGCGATCCATGCAAAGAAACTCTTAAAGGTTCTTTTAGCCATTGAGCCGACAGTGAAGAATCTCGAGAAAAGCATCGAGGGAGAAACTCATGAGTTCACCATCATGTACCCTGCGTTCGTCAAGGAGGCGGAGGCTGAGAAGAAGAGCGACGCGGTGCTGGCATTCACCTTTGCAATGAAGGCGGAGCAGGTACACGCGGGTCTGTACAAAAAAGCGCTCGATGCGGTAAAAGCGGGCACAGATATCGGGCGCGAAAAGATCTTCCTCTGCCCGGTGTGCGGCAACATCGAGATCGGGAAGGCTCCGGACAAGTGCCCGATCTGCGGAGTGTTTGGCAAACAGTTCCGCGAGATCACCCTGTAATCCATTTTTTTTACGTTCGCGTGCGGTGCTCTGCCAGAACCCGCATGGGGCATCAAGGGTTGTTTCGCCGTTTGTGGAGCCAGAAGACGACGATAATGATCGCAATGAGCGTAGCCCATGACGCGGAGTAGATCACGATAATGGGATTCTGGAAAATGTTTTTAGGGATAATGGGGGGTACCGGGGTTGCGACACTCTCGAACTGCACGTTCACCTGTGATGGGAACCGGGCAGGACCGTCAAAGTAGTGCACGAGAACCGTCGCATTGCCCGAAGGAACTACGCCTTCTACCGGTGCGTTGTTGGTGTTAGGAAATGCGATAGACCGGGTGATCCGCCCGTTCTCATCAGCAAGTTCTACGTACCACGAGTCCGGGTAAGTGGCGGGATACAGGTCGCTTGCCCGGACGATGAGCCGGGTACCCGCTGGAAGCGCGACATGCCATGTCCCATTCTCCGCTTGGCTGGTAAACATAAGCTGGCGGGTGGCTGAAGATACGGTGGTCAGATCCACTGCTCCAGAGGGTACGTTACAGGTACCGGTAACCAGCTGGACGGGTAATCTGATCTGGTGAATGCCCGGCTCCGTTGGGCAGCTGAACCGGTCATCCATCACTTGTCCGTATGGCAACGCCCGGTCATAGATCCTCACCTCGTCGATTCCACCCCGGAAATAGCGTGGGCAGACCGGATCAGGACTGTCGTAGGTGCCTGCATTAGCGCCAACGATAACGTAATTATTGTAATCGTAGTGGATCGTCCCGGTTACGTTCACCTGGTTACGGAGCACGCCATCGAGATAGATCTTTGATGTAGACCCGTCATACGTACCCGTGACGTGATGCCATTGTTCCGTGGTGATCCCCTCGTGCTGGACAGGCACGGATACTTCCCTGTCCCCGTCAAGTTTGATCGTCCACCAGAGATCGTTGCCGTCATCAAAACCGAGCCGGTATCCCCCGGTCTCGTAACTGGAGAGGAGCACCTGCGGGTAGAAAGTGTCTGTATAGAACCAGAGTGAGACGGTGATCTCTTTTGCCGGGTGGTTCCTTGGGCTGTACGGGATGGCAACGTAACTGTCAATCCCGTTGAAGAGCAGTGCACGCCCGCAACCACCGTTCTCAATACGAGTTGCATCGTGAATGGTGCCGGAATTCCCGTGCCCGGACACGTCATTGGCATAGATGCTTCCGCCCTCATTGAAGTTGAGGTACACGGCTGGTTCGGCTGAGCTGGTTGTGGGATCCGAAAGAGCGCCCCCTATGCCGACGCACAGCAGCAGTACCAGGACAAGAACGCTGCATACCATCCACCCCGACTTCTTCTGCATACGGCTCCAGACCCCGCGCTGTTACTGGTGTATTGGGGCTTGTGTAAAAAGAAATTTGCTATTGCCATTTTCTGGCGCATCCGGTCGCCTTTCAATATCTTTATATGAAACGGGAGCATTTTCGATTTGATGACGACAGTCACCGTATATTCCACAAAAACCTGCCAGTACTGCCGGCTGGCAAAAGCGTTCCTGGAAAAACTTGGGGTCGCCTACACGAGTGTCGATGTCGGTGAAGATACCGCCGCCGCAAAAAAAATGATTGCTCTCTCCGGTCAGCGCGGGGTTCCGGTGATCACGGTGGATGACGAAGTGATTGTTGGTTTTGATGCCCGGCGGTTGAACGAGCTGTTCGGGACATCCACAGCCGGGGATATCTTCGATGTGCTGATCATAGGCGCGGGTCCGGCTGGGCTCACAGCAGGGGTGTACTGCGCGAGAAAACTCTTGAAAACGATGATCATATCAGAGAATATCGGGGGGCAGGCACTGGAGTCATGGTCGATCGAGAACTACATGGGGTACCGGGTGGTGACCGGTGAAGACCTGATGAAGAAGTTTGAGGAGCAGGTGCGGACGCTCGATGTCCGGCTCGAACTGGACCGGTGCACCGGGATCGCAGCAGAAAACCATTTGTTTGTAGTGAAGACTGCCTCCGATGCGACCCTTAAGGCAAAGAGCCTGATCCTCACGCAAGGGAAGAAACCCCGGAAACTGGGTGTCGCGAACGAGGAGCAGTATCTCGGGCGCGGGCTCTCGATCTGCTCAACCTGTGACGGACCACTGTACAAGGGAAAGAGGATCGCGGTTGTGGGGGGTGGCAACTCCGCGCTCCAGACAGCGGTGGAGATGAGCGCCATTGCAGAGTCCGTGAGCCTGATTGTGCGCCGCACGATCCGTGCGGATCCGGTGTATATGCAGATGCTTGAGACAAAACCGAATATTACGGTGCACACAAATGCAGAGATCACGGCACTCCGGGGAGACAAGTTCCTTTCAGGGATCACGTTAAAAGATGAGACGGGGAAGGAGCAGTCGATGGATATTGACGGGGTCTTTATCGAGATTGGCTGGCTCCCGAATACGGATATTCTCGACGGGTTTGTTGAACTGAATGCGCAAAAGGAGGTCGTGGTGGATCTCAACTGCCACACGACACGGGAAGGCGTCTTTGCTGCCGGGGATGTGACCTCAGTGAAGAGCAAGCAGATCATTATTGCCTCCGGTGATGGGGCAAAAGCCGCATTGGAAGCGCACGAGTACGTGATGAAACTAGGGGAGTGAGGGGATACCAGATGACAGGCGCTCAAATTTATTACCTATAGGTGCATAGTTGTATTACTATGCAGGCTGCAACTTCGATTTACATCCGGGATGATCTCAAAGATCAACTGACCTCCCTGAAACGTCACCCGAAGGAATCCTATAACGATGTTATCGAGCGCTTGGTAAATCTTGCAGTTGATGAGGAGCCACTGAGTGAAGACGCCATCAAGGGACTGGAAGAATCTCTTGAAGAAATCCGGCAGGGAAAGTTGATCTCTGAATCAAAGATCATGAAGAAATACGGGGTTGAATGAGCCCATATACTATCAAGTATACCCCCCGTGCAGACCGTGACCTCAGC
>JAPKXU010000108.1 GCA_026394655.1 Methanoregula sp.
GTTGGTAAAAAATCAGATGCAAATGGCATTTTCACCATCTCCGAGACCCAGGATATCCCCCGCGGGAAATATGATTATATCAGTATCGACGGAACAGCATCCCCGGATAAGGATACGATTGTGGCAAAGATGCAGTTGAACGGCCAAAAAAGCGGGCCGGATACCTCGAAAATATCGTTCGTGGTGACCGGTATCGAGAACGGTGTAATCTACATAACAGCCCTTGTCGATGGTAATCCCGTTCTTATTAAAAAAGTTACCGTCGGAAGCGGGCTTACCGCTCCGGCTTCAGATTCCTCAGAAAAAGTGTTCTATTCTGTTGACCGGAAAGTATCGTTAAAAACCAGTAACCTGAATCACGCAGAACTCATATCTGTGAGTAAAAACGACATCCACCCGACATGGATCCAGATAAACAAAACGTACATGGCACTGCCGGAAACACAGACCTTCGAGCCAGGAACCACACTTTCATTTACCGTTCCGGAACTCACGGGGACCGATTATGCATACTTTATCGGCTGTTATGACGGCACCCGGTGGAGTCCGTTGCCGAGCTGGGTAAGCGGGGATTCCATGGTCTCAGCAACTATCGCAAAAGCCGAAACCTATGGTCTTATGGCATACAAGCCGGAAAGCACAGTCAATCCGGCAAATACACCTACGCCGAATCATGCACCGGCTTCTGTGCAAAAAACACCGAAGATCGCCTCAATTGCACAATCCTCGCCATCGGCAACTAAGACTCCTGTGGGCATAATACCGGTCTGCGCGGCGCTGATCGCAGATGTTCTTCTCGCAGGATTATTCCGGAAACGGGATTAGATACGATACCATTTCCCCATCCCGGACAGGTACCGGATGCCTGGCGGAACAACAAAATATCATAGCAATCCAAACTCACAGGGAATGTCGATTACCCCAAAAAAACAGCGGGAAGGATAATACTTCATGAAACATGACGCGGATACAGCACCCGTATGACACCATCGGTGAAGCATTCGCCATCTCCAAAATCCCCATCGATCTTAAAATCATTTTTTGTTGGCTCGTTCTCACTGCTATTGGCATCTACCTGCCTCCTGTGAACCAGACATTCCTGCGTATCCTGTTCGGGCTGCCCATGGTACTCTTCATCCCGGGCTACACCCTGATCGCTGCGCTTTTCCCCGGATCAAAGGACATTGACGGCATCGAACGCGTTGCCCTCTCGTTCGGGCTTTCCATCGCGGTCGTCCCCCTCATCGGGCTCGCGCTGAACTACACCCCATGGGGCATCCGGCTCGACCCGATTGTGATCAGTCTCGTTATCTTCACCGTCGCGATGAGCCTTGCTGCGCTTTACAGGCGGGCGCAGGTTCCCGAAGAAGAGCGGTTTGTTGTCCCGTTCCAGGCAATGCAGCAGTCGGTCAAGGAGGAGTTCTTCCCTGCCAAAACTTCCCGCCTCGATCGCGTACTCTCCATCCTCCTCCTCCTAGCCATTGTAGCGGCAGTGGCAACAACCGTCTATGTGATCGTCGTCCCGAAAGAAGGGGAGAAATTCACAGAATTTTTTATTCTTGGTGAAAAAAAGATGGCGGCAGACTACCCCACGAATCTTATCACCGGGCAGAACAGTTCACTTTACATCGGCATCGGCAACCATGAGTACCGCAATATCACCTACACGGTCGAGACCTATTTCATGCGGATGACTTTGAACGAGACTGATAATACTTCAACCGTCAACGCAATGACTCCTATCAGCCGGTTTACCGTACCAGTAGCACATAACCAGACGGTCATCACTCCGTATTCCTTTATGCCAAAGACAACCGGGTACAACCGCATTGAGGTCCTCCTCTTCAACGATACCGTCCCGGGTGAACAGGTGCAGGGCATGGACAGGATCAACCAGAGTTACCGGGATCTCCATCTTTGGGTCACTATCAAGGCACGTTAAAAAAATCACGACAAAAGGCTAAACACAGCAATCACAGAACCATTCTCAGCATGCACAGTGCAGCGCTCCACCTGCACAACCGATCCTGTGCCCTCAGCAAGAAGGCACGCAAATAAGCTGCACACCGGACAGGAGATTACCCGCGAATCGCCCCGGTGCTGCACGGCAATTCCCTGCCCGGTATGCAGC
>JAPKXU010000179.1 GCA_026394655.1 Methanoregula sp.
GCTGTCACTCTCGCCCATACCGATCATCGCCACGCCGCCGCGTTCCATGACCGTGCGGACATCGGCAAAGTCGAGGTTCACGAGACCGGGCATCGTGATTAACTCAGTGATCCCCTTGACCGCCCGCATGAGCACCTCGTCCGCCACCTTGAATGCAGCGTAGAGCGGGAGTTTCGGCACGACTTCGAGAAGCCGGTCATTAGGCACGACAATGACCGTATCTGCCATATCCCGGAGGCGTTCAAGACCGGCTTCTGCGTTCTCCATGCGGATGGCACCTTCCGCGGCGAATGGCAGGGTGACGACTGCGATGGTAAGCGCGCCCTCTTCCCGTGCAGCCTTTGCAACCACGGGGGCGCAACCGGTACCGGTGCCCCCACCGAGACCCACTGTAATAAAGACCATATCGCAACCGGAGACCATCGAACGGATCTCCTGCTCGTTCTCAAGCGCAGCTTCCTCTCCAATCTGCGGGATCGAACCGGCGCCAAGTCCCCGTGTCCGCTGCCTGCCAATCAGGACACGCTGGTTCGCGTGGGTGCGGATCAAGTGCTGGGCATCCGTGTTGATGGCGATAAGTTTCGCACCGTGGATACCCTCCTCCATCATGCGGGAGATCGTGTTTGACCCCCCGCCCCCACAGCCGATCACCGTGATCTCGGTCTTGAGCTCGGAAAGGATCTGGTCAAGATCCTCATTATTCTGCGAAACAGACGCAGTTTCGTCCTTCGCCCTCTCCAGTGCCTCTTCAACAATCGATCTCATGAATACTTCTCCAACCCCGGGATGTGGACTCGTATTTCGTGAACGGAGGCCACCATTTCAGGAGTGATCAGTTGACCATTCTCTTCGATGGTCTGACCAGATGCCAGTCTCTTGTATGCCGGTCCGGGTAGAACCCCCAATTCGCGTGCTCGTTTGGGATCGAACCGGACTTTCTTTATGATCAGCTGATCGTTCTCCGTTGCTGTGATCTCGTTACTACGTATGATTTTTACGCACAAGGTATTTAAAGCATTTATTATTTTTGATGAATGTTTCTCATACGTGATAAAAACCGGGAGAATCCGGTTATCGTGCGTGGAAATATGGACAACAGGTAGTGTGTGGAGTGCCTGTATCAGCGCAGGTTCGTCAGATTTCACCGCTTCAGCGAGGAGGACCGGGTTGATCTCCACTTGCGCCAAGACACCATCACCCTCCAACGCATGGACAAAACACCGTGCACCTGCAGCCAACTGTTCCGCCACCACCCGCACCGAACGATACACCTCCCACGGAATATGCCCCATGGCAGCAATCTCGCTCTCCGAGAGTCGTATTACCGGGATCGCATCGAGGAGGCTCGTGAGCCGTTCCAGTACCGGGTGGTCGAGTGCTTTTCTGTCGATATATGCAGCGACTGCACCGCTCTGGAGAACCATCTGCCGGATCATCGGTTCATCCAGTTTCGCAATCTCCCGCGTGTGAGCGATGTGCCCGAATGCACCGCGTGCCGACAGCGCGATCTCTGTCTCCCGTGCAGCATAATGAGTGCCGCCAAAGCCGATGAGCGGGACGGCTTCTATTATCATCGCCCCGAGTACTGCTTCCGCCACCGCCCGCCCGGCGATCGGATCGTTCCACTCCTTTTCCGTGCTCCCGATCTCCACAAAGAACGAGGGATGAGAGAGACCCGTTGGTCCGTGATGCGTGACCTCATACGAGACCCGGTACCCTTCGGGACAATGCTTTGCGAGCGCCCGCAGGGTTGCCTGCATCATCGCAGGCGCTGCCGGGGCAAGAGTGCGCGGGCTCCCGCCGAGTTCCGCAGCCCCGAAATTGCCGGTCACATGAACGGTGAGGACGGGAGCCGGGTTCACGCTCGAATGCCGCGAGAGAAAGATGACCACATCAGCATCAAGATTGCTATCGACACATTCTGCGTGGATGAGCCTGCCGCTCACTTCAACAAATTCATAGGTGCGCCCCAGTGCCAGTACATCCTCCGGCACTTCAGAAAGGATCTGTTCGATGTGGTGCCGGATGTTTCGTCCGGCTTTGTCCTCCCGGGAGTTGATCAGGGCGACTTTCATCTGTCGTATATTGGTTCCTGATACCAATAAGATTCCCGTGCGGTCAGGATCACAATCACTATGATAAACACTATGAAGAAGTAAACCTCACATTGTTACCATGGTTGTTGAGAAGACAGAAAAGATCGAAAAGACCGAAAAAATTGAGAAGATCTTCAAAGAAGAGAGTATAGAGAAGGAGATCAAGTGCCCGCAGGCGTTTGCAATGGCAGCGAAATACAAGGTTTCCAAAAAAGCAATCAGCGATTACTGCAATTCGCATGGAGTAAAAATCCGGGGCTGCCAGTTGGGCTGCTTCAAATGAGTCTTTTTTTACACGTAGTTCCGGTCACTGAGGCGGTTGCCACTATACGGCACCTCGCGCAGCTGCAAGAGACAGAACATGTCCCGGTCGGGGAGGCATTCCACCGGGTGCTCGCCTCCGATGTACGGGCAGATGTGGATATCCCGGGGTTTACCCGTTCCGTAGTGGATGGGTACGCGGTACGGGCGGCTGATACGACAGGCGCAGGCGATGCGATCCCAGCTATGTTCACTTCACTGGGAAAGATCGCGATGGGTGCGACAACGGACCATCCAATTTCCGCTGCCGAGTGCATGTATGTCCCAACTGGGGGCATCCTGCCGGAGGGCGCTGATGCTGTCGTGATGATAGAGCAGACGGAACTCTTCGGGGATCAGGTGCTCATAAAAAAACCGGTGGCGCACGGTGAGAACGTGCTCTTCTATAACGAGGACTTTGCACGGGGTGAAATTGTTCTTACTTCAGGACGGCAAATCTCTGCTCAGGACATTGGGGTGCTTGCCGCTGTCGGGTGCGTGAATGTGCCCGTAACCCGTATGCCCCGTATCGGGATCATCTCCACGGGAAATGAACTGGTTGCAATAAATAAGATCCCCCGCGCCGGGCAGGTACGGGATGTCAACACGTACATCGTCTCCGCGTATGTCCGTGACCATAGCTGCGTCCCCATAACCTATGGCGTTATCCGGGATGACCGGGAAACGTTCCGTGCAGCACTCTCCCGTGCGATAAGAGAGTGCGACGCGGTCATTATATCGGGAGGGAGCTCGAAAGACGACCGGGACATGGCGGCAGCGGTCATCGCAGAGCAGGGAGAGGTGCTGGTTCATGGCGTGGCAATTGCACCGGGAAAGCCCACCATCATAGGGCGGTGCGGCACGGTCCCGGTCCTCGGGCTGCCGGGTCATCCCGCTTCGGCTTTTGTCGTGCTTTCCGTCATCGGCAGGCACCTGCTTGACGGCATGACAGGAGTTACCGGTGCTGCAGTCATTTCAGTGCCGGCAACACTTGCCCTGAACGTGCCTTCAGCCAAGGGACGAGAGGACTATGTGAGGGTCTCACTTAAGGACGGCATCGCAACCCCGCTGTTCGGCAAGTCGGGGCTCTTAAACACGCTTGTCAGGAGCGATGGCGTTATCCGGGTGCCGGCAGAGAGCGAAGGACTGGAAACCGGTACAACCGTGGAGGTCTACCTGTGGTGAAGCGGTACCTGAATGTGGTTTCTCTCGGTGCAGCGCTCGAAGTGCTCCGCACCGGCTTTACCTGCACTCCGTCACGCGAGACCGTATCCCTGCCCGCTGCGATTGGCAGGATTACGGCAGAGCCCATCTTCGCCAAGTACTCGGTACCGGAGGTGCACCTTGCCGCGATGGACGGGATCGCCATTATAAGTGCCGATACCGCAGGGGCAAGCGAGCAGCACCCAGTCACACTTGCACGGGCAATACGGGTGAACACCGGAAATGTCGTGCCTCCTGACTATGATGCAGTGATCATGATCGAGGACGTGCATGTGGATGCTGAACAGTTCACGATCCGTAAATCAGCAAGCCCGTGGCAACATGTCAGACCGGCTGGAGAAGATATCGGCGAGTCTGAGATGGCGCTTCCTTCATGCCACCGGATCCGGTATCCCGAGGTTGGGGCACTCGCAGCGTATGGCATTACGAGTCTCAAGCTGCTGACCGTGCGGGTGGGGCTTATCCCTACGGGAAGCGAGCTCGTCCCGCATGGGACACGCCCGGCGCCCGGTCAGGTGGTGGAGAGCAACACGGTGATGGCAGCCGCGATGCTTGAAGAGTGCGGCGCCACCTGCACCCGGTACCCGATGGTAAAAGACGACCCTGCCCTGATCAAAAAGACCATCCAGCAGGCGGTCAAAGAGAACGATCTCGTGATCATCTCTGCCGGGTCATCGGCGGGCACCCGCGATTATACCGCGGATGTTATCGCGGAACTGGGTGCGGTGCTCGTCCACGGTGTCGCGATCAAGCCGGGCAAGCCGGTGATCATCGGGCGGATCTCAGATAAACCAATTATCGGGATGCCGGGATACCCACTCTCTGCGCTCACCGTCCTCCGGGAGCTGGTCATGCCCCTTTTAAGCCAGTATGGTCTTCCGGTGCCGGTGCCGGACCAGATCGATGCCCGGCTCACCCGCACGCTCTCAAAAGATGTGGGAAGCGACGAGTTCGTCCTCTCGTCAATCGGCAGGGTGGGTAGCCGCTGGGTAGTCTCGCCCCAGTCACGGGGTGCCGGCATCCAGATGAGCGCTGTCCGTGCAAACGCGATCCTCAAAATACCGTCAGGTTGCGAGGGATATGAAGCAGGGGAACTGGTACCTGTTACACTGACCGGCACCCGGGCGGAGGCAGAGCAGGCACTCCTCGTCACCGGGAGCCACGACCCGGTACTTGATTATCTCGCGGACATGCTCCAGAAGCAGGGGGTCGCGCTCCACTCGACACATATCGGGAGTATGGGCGGCATCATGGCATTGACAAAGGATGAGTGCCACGCGGCGCCGACACACCTCTTATCTGATGACGGCAGTTACAATATCGAGTATCTGAAGAAATTCCTGCCCGGTGAGAAACTGGTGCTCCTCTGCGTTGCGGAGCGCCAGCAGGGGATCGTCTCAAAGACCGGGCTCTCGTTTGACGATATCCCCAACCACCAGTTCATCAACCGGCAGCGGGGATCCGGCACCCGGATGCTGCTCGATCATGAACTGCACAAAAAGGGGATCGATCCCTCAACCATCCGGGGGTACGAACGGGAAGTGACAACGCATCTTGCCGTAGCCCTCGCGGTGAAATCCGGTGAGGC
>JAPKXU010000295.1 GCA_026394655.1 Methanoregula sp.
GGATCAGCGTTGTCAGTGAGTTCTTTTCTGATAGTGGCGATGATCGGATCCATACTGATTTGTTGGCGGTGAAGGAGAATAAGCGTGGTGCATCTATGGCTGGTCCACGATTTTGATCATTATGTCCCACCCGCACATAATCACCATTCCGCCCCGACCCAGCCGGATTAAACCCCAAGGTTCATGTCGTAGTATGATCCTGTCTCTGTATGGATCTGCCAACAATACCCGGTATCATCCAGCTGTGTGCAATCATTCTCGGGTACGCAGGTGCTGTCCTCATCATCTACGGAGGGTTCCGTGCAATCGTCAGGGTGGTCCTTGTTGAATGTAAAAAACAGGGTTTCACCTACAACCAGATCCGCCGGGAGTTCACAGATAAAATTGTCTTCGGGCTGGAATTTCTCATCGCAGCAGATATCCTCGCCACCCTGCTCTCCCCAACCGAGCAGGATCTTATCAATCTTGCCGTCGTCGTTGTCATCAGGACGGTGCTTGGGTATTTCCTCTCAAAAGAAGCGGCCGAATTTAATCTCCAGTAATCGTATCACATGCCCGGAAGAGTGCACAGGTACGGTGCCCCCGTACCCTCTTTTATCCCAGATTACTCATCTATCGTGACAACAGGACGGGTCCGGGACAAAAAGGGATTGAACGTCTGAACTGTGTCTTAACCAAAAAACGCACATGAACGGGTACAAGTTCGCACCCGAAGACATCAAAAACGCGAAAGCGTTTTCATAGGAAAATGAATCCACAAAGAAGGACATTTCAATACCTGCATCATACGGTGTGTACTGATACGAGGAATGTTCCATGGCAACCGATCCAGTCTGTCTTGCTATCTTTGATGAGGAGGACGCGAAAGCGACCAGTATGTACCGCGACGTGAAGTATTTCTTCTGCTGCAACTTCTGCAAAAAGCAGTTCGAAGAAAATCCGAAACGATACTCACGGATCTCCCATGACATCAGTGTAAACCTCGACCAGTGCAAGTGACCGGTTTGTGTCGGTTGCGTGGCGAAGATAGACCAGACACGGTCGATGAGAAGATTATGAACCTGACTGCCGCAATCTAATGAAGGAGAGCCTGACAACCATGGACATGATGCTGCACCCGGTTGGTTATGTGAGATCCCCCTACAAGAAAAGAGGCGATGCTCCCCGGCAGGGACGATTATCCGGGAAAACTGCCGAGATTGTCATCGACCCGCAATACCGTGACGGTCTCTTCCGGCTGAAGGGAGAAAAACACCTGATCGTCCTCGCATGGTTTGACCGGTCCGACCGGACGTTCCTGCGCGTAACACCCCCCGGCACTATGGTAGAGCACGGAGTCTTTGCCACCCGATCCCCGGATCGCCCGAACCCGATAGGGCTCTCGGTGGTTGACCTGATTGGGATCAAAGACGGCGTGCTCGAAGTCCGGGGTCTCGACTCGCTGGACGGCACACCGATTATCGACATCAAGCCCTATATCCCGGAATTCGATTGCCCGCCACCCGCAGAGTAAGACAATACTGCTGAGGGTTTCCCGACAGGGAGACCATCACGGTCATGACTGCGGAAGGAACCATGATGCTCGGCGAGTTCGGGTGGTTTGTTGCGGTGTTCTACGTGGCGCTTGCGCTGGTCTTCTGGCACTTCCGCGACCGGCTGCCGAAACTGCCGGCTGAGAATGTGTGAAGGGGGGGGGTGTCACCCCCTCAGCTGTGGTGTAAAGTGACCTCATATCCTTTTAATTCACTTTCACTTAGCACGGCAAATGATCAATTACACCCCAATTTAAATAATAAACATCTGGAAAAAATGAAATAATCGAGTAAGAATATTTTTATCTCCTACGGTGTATTCCTAAATATGCCAAAACCCAATCCGGGCAAATTGTGGCTACGAGTAACGGAAGAAGAGTAAATTTTGGATTATTGATTTAATGTTGTACGAGTAATTGGCCCTTTAAATATCTTATATGGATTCGTGACACTTATCATAACACCAATATTTCGAGCACCAACTAGACGTGATAGATCATTATTATCCCTAAATTCATCCAGATTTGAACTTGCACTCCACGTTTTTTCGAATTTCATATTTAATTCTCCTTTAACCATGCTGAGTTAAATAATATTCGTTCAAATCCCTTAGAGGGTAATAAACTAATAAATTGTTTTGTTGATTGCTGTACCCGACCATCGGCAGTAAGAATTCTCTGATTTTTATTTAATATGTACATAGATATTTACCGGAGAAGAAACAAACATGAAAATACCGCAAAATGACACTAATAGACGGCTCAAATGTAACAATCGGGCATCTCGGCATAG
>JAPKXU010000011.1 GCA_026394655.1 Methanoregula sp.
GTCATCATCCAGCCGTACGAACAGGGTCTCCAGATCCGGCTTGGAAAATACGTTGGCAGGATGAACCCCGGTTTCCGCTGGGTCGTGCCGTTTCTCACCGATATAACGAAGCTTGACCTGCGAACACTCGTGATCGAAGTCCCATCACAGGAAGTGATCACAAAGGATAATTCGCCCACAAACGTAGACGCGATCATTTTCGTGCGGGTGATCGATCCGGAGAAGGCATACTTTGAAGTCGCCAACTACCGCATAGCGACCGTTGCACTTGCACAGACGAGTCTCCGTGGTATCATCGGAGATATGGAGCTTGATGAAGTCCTGTACAACCGTGATGTCATCAACACGAAACTCCGCGACATCCTCGATCGTGAGACCGACCAGTGGGGGGTCAAGGTTGAGCGGGTGGAGATAAAAGAAGTCGACCCGGTCGAAGCCGTGAAGAACGCGATGACCGAACAGACTGCCGCAGAGCGGGCTCGGCGGGCGGCGATCCTCCGGGCTGACGGGGAGAAACGCTCGGCGATCCTCAAGGCAGAGGGGCTGCGGCAGAGCATGATCCTTGAAGCAGAAGGAGAACGCCAAAGTAAAGTGCTCCGCGCCGAAGGGGAGCGGTTATCCCGTATTTTACAGGCTCAGGGCGAAGCCCAGGGGCTCCGGATCCTTTCGGTGGGTGCTGCACCGCTCGATAAGAAAGCGATTACGGTGCTCTCGCTGGATGCGTTAAAGACGATGGCAAACGGGCAGGCAACAAAGATCATCTTCCCGTTCGAGATCTCCCAGCTGATCCGGCAGGGTGCAAAGTTCCTCGGCGCAACTGATGAGACTGCTGAAGAAGTTGCCGGGCGCCCGACAATGGATGAGAGTATTCTTGGGGTTATCCCGAAACCGGAGACAGTCGACGCAATCTTAAAGGAGATCCAGGATGCGGTGCCGAAGGTCTCGGAAGATGAACTGAAGGATACCAGTAAGCGCAGGCTGACGATTGATAAGATCAAGGATGACGCGCCGGTTCAGCCGGGTGGGTGAAAAACCCCGGCTCTTGCTTTCTTTTTAAATTGGCTTATTGCCACTTTCCCTGAATCGAAATGAAAGTTCACAATTGTCTGAACATGAAACGGGAAAATTTACAGGATTCTATGCGTACTATCTTTGAGGTAAAGTTCCTAATCTTTTTGATCCACTTACAACGGAATAACCCCGGCACATTAATGAAGAACCAACCAAACCGATAGACAACGGGAGGCGTTGTCGTCAGTGGAGTTAGAGAGAACGTGTTTTGCATGTTGACGGACATTTTTGTGATTTGGAAATATTATTACCGAATTGAAGGTAATTATCGTCATGCATGAGAAATACTAACCGGATTACACATCATCGCATGTAATTCGGTGCATCGTGCCTGGGGGATTCATGGATTTTTTTAAACGATTAACAAAAGAGTCGTACATCATCGGTGCAGTATTACTCGCGTGTATGATACTTGCCCTGCTTTTAAGAGCGGTTCCTGCACTTTTCATCCATGACGCCGGTTTTCTCCAACTCTATGACACGGACAGTTACTATACGCTAAGACAAATCGAAGTGATGGTGCATCATTTTCCCCAGTATAACTGGTTTGATCCCATGACCGCATTTCCCGATGGAAAAATCATCGACTGGGGTCCGCTCTATCCATTCATTGCAGCAACACTCTGCCTCATTACCGGGGCTACTACCCGCGATGCAATCTTTTTTATATCCGGGTGGGTGGCACCGCTCATGGCGATGCTGATGGTTCCCGTGATGTATTGCCTGGGCAGGAGATTATGGAACAAACGCGCAGGGCTTGTCGCTGCCGGACTGATATCTATAATTTCTCTGTATTATTTTTCCATTACATCATATGGCTGGGTTGATCATCATGTGGCTGAAGTCTTGTTCAGCACACTCTTTTTTCTTTTCTATTGTACAGCGCTCCATTACACCCAACAAAATCCCGTGAACTGGAAAAAGGGATCCACCTACATGTACCCGGTTCTTTTCGCTCTTGGCGCCGGCATCGTCTATTTCCTTGCCCTGCTTGCATCAACAACTGTGATCCTGGTGTTGCTTGTCCTTGCGATTTACACCGCCGTCCAGTATATCCTGGATTTTTACACGGGCAATGATTCGAGCCACATTCTTATGGTAAATGTGGTTTTGTTATCGGCAACGTCGGTTCTCCTGCTGCTCTTTGGCATCAGACAACCGGGAACATCAATCACGCAGTATTCAATCGGGATCGTGTACGTGCTTGGCGCGCTTATCGCTGAAACTATCGTCCTTGCGCTCCTCTCAAAGGTTTGTTCCGGCAAAAAATGGGTATACATGCTGTGTATCGCAGGTCTTTGTATTGGCAGTTTGATTCTTATCCAGACCAATCCGCTGCTCCAAGCTGTCAGCAACCAGGCACTTGGACTGGTATTTGGTTCTTCATCGTATGCTGTTAGCATTGTGGAGACGTTGCCCTGGACCCTGCCAAATGCATGGGAAAATTTCAATTTTGCCCTGATCCTGGGAGTTGGCGGATTGCTGTTCCTGGGTTACGCGCTTATAAAAAAGAGAGAACCTGGCGCGATTTTTCTTATAATATGGTCAATCGTGATGCTGCTCGTGACCATCCAGTACCAGCGGTTCCAGTATTATTTTACCGTCAATATTGCCTTGCTTGCCGCGTGCTGTATCGCGGAGACATTCACTATAAGAGAGGAAAAAATACGCCAGTGCCTTGCACCGGTTATGTCCCGGCTTTTCCCGTCTCATGCGATATCATCATGTATGCCTGGGGACAATGCTCCCGGATCCACATCAAAACAGAATAAGAAACGGGAGCAAAAACGTCCCGTGCGCAAACCGGCAAATACGATTGAATCCCTCAAGGATATTCTTGTCATTATCGTTATTATTACAACAGCTGCATTTGTTGTTGTTTCCCTTTCGCAGGATATCAGCTATGGACTGGCAACACCGGCACATACATTATCTCCAGACTGGATTGAATCGTTGAAATGGCTGGGAGCAAACAGCCCTGATACGGGGGTTGATTACTATCGATCATACGATGCAACGGGGTTCACATACCCGGCGCAATCCTATGGTATCATGTCTTTATGGGATACCGGGCACTGGATCACGGTTTTTTCACACCGCATTCCTATTACAAATCCGTTCCAGGATCACCTCGGGGGTGCAACTGGGACGGCTGCCTATTACCTGAGCACAAATGAAACAAAAGCCAACGCGATCCTCCAAAAACTGGGCGGGAACTATGTCATCACAGATTCAAAAATGGCAGTGGATACATTTACCAATCTTGTTCCATGGCAAAGCGGTTCCGTTGATATTTCCCCGTATATAAAATGGTTCATGGTGCCGGATATCCATGATACTTCCCGGTTGTTGAAAGTTCACCGGTATACTGACGGATATTTCCAGACCATGGTCACCCGGCTCCATAACTTTGATGGCTCAATGACCGCTCCAGGAACAGTGTCCGATACACAATACGTGATACGCCAGGTGCCTGCAGCAGGAGAGACAACGGGGGATGTAAACGGCTATGCACGGGTGATCACCCGGGAGCAACCTGTTGAGGGAGCAAATATCACCAGTGACATGCCCCTTACCCGTGAAGACTCCAATTTGCATCCAGGGAAGTACGCAGACGTATTTTCCGAGCTCCCGTATGAGCCGGTGAGAAATGTCCCGGCATTGCAGCATTACCGGCTCATCCATGAGTCCATGAATAATGCCACGGTTACCGTGTTTCCGGAATCTTCTCCCACCACACTTCCGGATATCAAATACGTAAAAATATTTGAGTATGTCAACGGTGCCCATATCACGGGCGATGGGATAATTGAGTTGCCTCTCGTAACAAATACGGGACGAACATTTGTCTATCGCCAGGAAAGTACGAACGGGGAGTTTGTCGTCCCCTATTCAACTGAAGGAAATCACTATGATGTCAAAGCCACCGGCAAATACCATATCGCCGGCACATCGAACTATTTCAC
This sequence comes from Methanoregula sp., assembly GCA_026394655.1. Lineage (GTDB taxonomy): Archaea > Halobacteriota > Methanomicrobia > Methanomicrobiales > Methanospirillaceae > Methanoregula. Next base: position 4,038 of record JAPKXU010000011.1, read on the forward strand.
GGTAACAGAAGATGATGTGATGAGGAGTAATCTTGTCAAAGGGTAACCTACCGGAGATTGGTGTCAATACCTGACAATTGATGAAAAACGCGGGAATCAATCATATCCTTGGGGATTTCGATTAACCTCATGAAATGCGAATTCAGCACACTTATTCACGACGAAGTTTTGGTTGAGACTTCATCTGAAAACGGGGTTTTCGAAATCCCCCCTTTAGAAATTAATTTTGTATGTGTTGTCTTTCAATCACGGACCGGTAATAGTTCTCCATATCTGTCGCGATGCAATCCCAGTCCAACGATGCAACTGAGGTGATGCATGCGACCTTCATTTCAGCATGGTGCTCAATTGCTGAATGGATATTATCGGCAAGATCTGTTGCCGACAGGGAGCAGATAAATCCGGTTCTCTCCGTAATCAGATCCCGGATTGCATTTGCCGAATGATCCACCGTAACTACCGGTAGCCCGCACGCCAGTGCTTCAAGCGCCACGATACCAAATCCTTCCCGTGTCGAGGGCAATACACAAATCTTTGCCGATTTCATATGAGCGATGATCTCATCATGATTGTCCCGGAATCTGATCATACGCACATGGGGTTCAAGCGAGCATTCGTGAATGAGCCGCACAATTGTGTCACGTTCCGGGCCTTCTCCAATGATCAGCAACTGGTAATTTTTGTTTTCACGCGAGAGGATGCCCATCGCACGGACGAGTAAGTCCACATTTTTTTCCTTGATCAACCTGCCGACAAAAATGATATCGTACATTTCATCGTGCGGCAGAATTGTATTCATTCGTTTCAGGTCAACGCCATTCGGGATGATCCTGACGTCTGTTTTTCCGTTCAGCTTCCTGAGTTTTTTTGTAGTGGTTGCTGAAACGGCAACCATAGAGGATATGAGCCGGGACACTCCCCATTCAATAAATTTCCCAAACACACCTGTGATGCCAAGATATGTGTACCAGTAATCCCCCCAGACTTCATGCCACGTGATGACAAGCGGTGTTTTTTTCATCACTGCAACAGCTTTTGCTGAAAAGCAGGACATGTAGGGAAACTGCTGGCAGTCGATGATATCGAACTTCTCTTGTGCGAGCGGGCGGATGAGATGCATGCCAAAATATACCGCTTCACCGATAGTTCTCCTGCCCCGGACATACAGGTCCTTTACCGGGCAGACCCCGTGCAGGGTCACCCCATCCTGGACGATGATATCGTCTCCTTCCCAGAACTTCATGCCGTACAAGTGAACATCGTGTCCGCGGCAGGACAACCGGACTGCAAGTTCCCATACGCGTTTTTCCACGCCACCTTTTATGTACGGATAGATAACATCGGAAACAAACGCGATCTTCATTGCGGGAACCTATGCTTGGTTGTTGTTCTCGTTCAAGAGCATCATACTCTGGAACACGGCAAATAAAAAGACCTGTATGCCGGTCACGATCAGGATAAGGGATATAATCGCCGTGGAAATCTCAGAGAGAAAACCAAAACCGACCGCGACCCAGTGAATAATGATATTGAGTCCCACAAGCGATCCGGCAATAAAGAGTGCTGCGCCTATGACGAGGAACTTTTCGAGATTGCTGTACTGCATCAGGCTAACGATAATTCCTGCTTTTGTCTCGTATCCGTGAACGACCGAGTAGGTTTTCATCAAAAATCCCGTGAGGATCACCTGGATACCGCCCATCACGAGGATCGC
>JAPKXU010000100.1 GCA_026394655.1 Methanoregula sp.
GCTCAACCTCCTCTCATCCATCACCCGGCACGACATCAACAACCAGCTCACAGTGCAGATGGGCTACCTCGAACTACTCGAAGATACACAGCTCGATCCCTCTCATAATGAGTATTTCCAGAAGGTTTCAACCGCTGCCAAACGGATCGCCGCGATGATCCAGTTCACCAAGGAATACGAGGAGATCGGTGTCCACGCTCCCACATGGCAGGACTGCCGAACACTTGTAGACACAGCGGCAAAGCAAGCCCCGCTCAGAAAGGTTGAGGTGAAGAACGACCTCCCTGCCGGAGCAGAAGTGTTCGCCGACCCGCTTGTTGTCAAGGTCTGTTACAACCTGATGGATAATGCGGTCCGGTACGGCGGGAAGATCACGACCATCCGGTTCTCTGTGCTGGAATCCGGTGATGACTATCTGATCGTGTGCGAAGATGATGGCGATGGTGTCGTTGCTGCGGAGAAAGAAAAGATCTTCGAACGGGGCTTTGGCAAGAACACCGGGCTTGGCTTAGCCTTATCACGGGAGATTCTTTTGATAACCGGCATCAAGATCACCGAAACCGGTGAGCCGGGGAAGGGGGCACGGTTCGAGATGACGGTGCCGAAAGGAGCGTGGCGGATGACGGAAACGGACAGGGGGAAGAACTGATGACCGCAGGGGAAAAGGCACCCGCCATCCGGACGTGTACGGGATTGGTTGCGCATATGGCGGGTAGGACATGATGAAACGGGATATCCAGTGGTGGCAGATCATCGCCGTATGCATCCTTATCTCCGGGGTAATTCTTACTGTCTGGTCTGCCCAGCAGCAGGACCAGTCCCTGCGAGCAGGTCTGCTTACAAAAGCAAGCATCGCAGAATCGGGGATATCTGCCGGACAGGTTGCATCACTGGGTGGGTCCGCGACCGACCTTATGTCCCCGGAATACCTGGAACTGAAAGGGCAGCTCGGGAAGATTCGGGCATCCGATCCTGAGATCCGTTTTGCCTACGTGATGGGACAACGGGAAGATGGTGCAATCTTCATTTATGCAGACTCGGAACCCCCGAAATCAGCGGACTATTCTCCCCCTGGCCAGGAATACACCGAAGCACCGACCGTTATCCGGTCTGTGTTTGCGACAGGGAATAAGGCTGATGAAGGCCCGTATACGGACCGCTGGGGAACCTGGATAAGTGGGTTTATCCCTGTAACCGATCCTTCAACCGGTCGGGTGATTGCGGTTTTCGGCATGGATGTCGATGCGCAAAACTGGAATAGGATGATTTTCGAAGCCAGCCTGTCCACGCTTATTGCAACACTCCTCCTCGTCCTTCTTGTACTGGTTTCTGCTTTATTCCAGCGGCGTAGTGAAGGAGAGAAACGCCGTCTTGAAACATCAGAGGAGAAATTCCGCCTCCTGATCGAGAACAGCCATGATATCATCTTTACGATGAACACAGAACATTTATTCACCTTTGTCTCCCCTGGCTGGACGACGTTGCTCGGGCACCCGGTGACCGAGGTGATTGGAAAATCTTTCCAAAAATTTGTTCATCCTGATGATATCGGGATGTGCCTGGAATATCTACAGCGTATGATCGCAACGGGAGAACGACAACCGGGTATTGAGTACCGGGTGCTGCATGCGGACGGTTCCTGGCGTTGGCATATTATTAATGCAGTCCCTTTACACAACGAAGCCGGCATGATCATTGGTGGCGAGGGAAGCGCCAGCGATATCACCGAGCGTAAGCGGACAAATGAAAATCTTGTGGCCACGTTGAAACGGACCCAGGAGCAGCACGCGGCGCTTGCCAGGATATCCTTCTCACCGCACCTGCTTTCAGGAGATGTACATGGATTATCCGTTAATCTTACAACCGTGATGTCAACCGTGCTTGGTGTGGAAAGGGCTGGCGTGTGGTTGTTTAGCAGCAACGGGGATGAACTGCGGTGCATAGACCTGTATGAGGCCTCGTATGGCCGCCACTCCTGCAACGGTGTACTGAAACGTCATGAATTTGGGAACGAGTTTGACGCTTTAAGCGAGGCATTGTACATCGATGCCCACGATTCCCTGACCGACCCCCGCACCGCGGGATACGTGGAGAGCTACATGATACCGAATCACATTACCTCAATGCTGGATTCGGTGATACGGATCTCCGGTAAGAATCTTGGTGTCCTCTGTTTTGAGCATGTTGACCGTCCGCATCACTGGGAGAGCGATGAGATCGCATTTGCCTGCCAGCTTGCCGACCAGGTTGCAATTACATTGCTGAACCGTGACCGTAACCTGGCGGAGGAAGCGGTTAAACAGGCCCGGCATAATTTTGAGACGTTTTTTGATACCATTGATGAGTTCCTTTACGTACTTGATGAGCAGGGACGCATCCTCCACACGAATGAGACCGTCACCCGCCGGCTCGGGTATACAAGAGAAGAGCTGTTTCGTCAACCAGTACTGATGGTGCATCCACCGGACCGCAGGGACGAAGTGGGGCGCACCGTGCAGGGGATGCTGGCAGGCACAATGGATTTCTGCCCGGTGTCGGTAATGACAAAAGACGGGCACCTGATTCCGGTAGAGACCCGGGTTATAAAGGGTGAATGGGACGGGGGACCCGTTCTGTTCGGGATCAGCAAGGACCTTTCTGATCTCAGAATCTCTGAAGAGAAATTTTCCGCGGCATTTCATTTCAATACAGCCCTGATGGCAATCTCGACAAAACATGATGGAAAATTCATTGAGGTTAATGAGGCATTCCTGGAGACGCTGGGTTTCTCCCGGGAGGAGATCATAGGAAAACACGTACGTGAACTTCACCTGTTTATGCATCCGGAAGACAGGTCCGCTACCCTTCGCGACCTTGAAGGTGAGGGAGAGAAGAGGGACCTGGAGGTCATGGTCCGTGCAAAGGATGGATCCATCCGGTACGGCCTGTTCTCTGTGGACACGATCATGATCGGAGAAATCCCCTGCCTGCTGACTACAATGGTGGATATCACCGGGCGCAAACGGGCAGAGGTGGCACTTTCGGAGAGTGAAGAGAAATACAGGTTGATTTTCGAGTATTCACCCCTGGGCCATCTGTCCTTTGATGAAAAGGGCGTTATTGTTGCATGCAATGACAAATTCATCCAGATTATCGGGTCTTCGAGAGAAGCGCTTATTGGCCTTGACATGCTCATTTTGCCTGATAAAAAAATTGTTTCAGCTGTTCAGGATGCACTGGACGGAAATGTTGGGCTATATGAAGGGGTCTATTCTTCTGTAACCGCGAAAAAGGTAACTCCGGTACGGGGTATTTTTGCACCAATGGACATCGGAGGCGGACGCATTCCTGGCGGTGTAGGAATTTTCGAGGATATCACCAATCGCAAGCTCGCTGAAGACACCCTGCTGAAGGTCAATCAGAAACTTAATGTCCTCTCCCAGTTTTCAAGAAAGGACTTGACAAATAAGCTCTTTATCCTGAACAGCTACCTTGAACTGGCAACACAGGAAGCGTATGGCCAGGAAAAGATTATTGAGAACCTGCAAAAATGTGAAGAGGCGGCCAGGTCAATCAACGAGATTACTGAGTTCACCAAGGATTACCAGGATTTGGGGGCAAAACCTCCCGCATGGCAGAATGTGAAGATGACGTTGTTATTCGGGCTCTCACACCTATCTATCGGGAAAATCCAGCACAGCCTTGAATTGGAAAATCTCGAGATCTTTGCCGATCCACTCCTGGAGAAGGCATTTCAAGGACTTTTTGAGAACTCGCTGGCTCACGGGGGCCATGTAAGCCGGATTCGGGTCTGGCATATGGCGACTCCGGACGAGGTCACACTCTTCTTTGAAGATAATGGTGAAGGTGTCCCATATGAGAAGAAGGAACAGATCTTTTTGCACCAGGAGGGTGCCGGTGCCTCGGTACGTGGTCTCTTCTTTATCAAGGAAATCCTCTCCATCACCGGCATCACGATCCGCGAAACAGGTGAGCCGGGTAAGGGAGCCCGATTCGAGATGACGGTGCCGAAGGGGACGTGGCGTACCGCGGGGACGGTTCCATAATGGCAGACACTCTCCGCGTCCTCTACGTCGATGACGAACCAGGTCTTCTTGGTGTCGGCAAGCTGTTCCTGGAGAAATTCGGGGATTTCGAAGTAACGACAATACTGAACGCGCCGGATGCGATCCGGTTGCTTGAACAGGAGAGATTCGACGCGATCATCTCCGATTACCAGATGCCGGAGATGGACGGGATCACGTTTCTCAAGCAGCTCAAGGCATCGGGGAACACAACACCGTTCATTATCTTCACGGGAAAGGGGCGTGAAGAGGTGGTCATCGAGGCGCTCAACAGCGGTGCTGATTTTTATATACAGAAAGGTGGTGAGCCAAAAGCGCAGTTTGCCGAGCTTTCGAACAAGATCCGTTATGCTATAACGCGGAGACGAACAGAGGACGCATTCTCCGAATCACAGAAAAGGACTGCAGAGATCATAGAATTCCTCCCGGACGCAACATTTGCAATAGATGCTCATGGGGACGTGATTGCCTGGAACCGTGCCATGGAAGTCATGACGGGTGTAAAAACCGGTGAGATTCTTAATAAAGGGAATTATGAGTATGCCCTTGCGTTTTACAGAGAACGGAGGCCCATCCTTATTGATCTCGTGCTGAATCCAGATGAAATCACGACACGAAAATACCCTTTCATCAGGAGAGAAGGGGATAAACTAATCTCCGAAATATACATCCCCCATTTTAATAACGGCAATGGGGCACACGTTTGGTTTGCTGCATCGCCCCTATACGATTCTCAGGGAACTATCGTGGGCGCAATCGAATCCATCCGGGATATCACGGAATTGCGTCGTATGGAAGATGCGCTGCACGATGAGCAGGAAAAGTACTCCAAAGCCTTCCTCTCCGTCCCTGACGGTATCGTCATCAGCGAGATTAATACCGGGATAATTCTTGAAATCAATGATGCAGCGGTCAATGTGTTCGGGTATACCCGTGAGGAACTGATTGGGAAAAGTGCGGTGGATCTCGGTATCTGGTGTCATCCGGAAGATCGGGCTGACTTGATCACCCGACTCAATGAACAGGGGCGGGTGAAGAATTTTACATTTCGCCAGTGCCGTAAATCCAGAGAGGAATTCCCCGCTGAGATCTCTGCAGAGACGATTTCCCTTGGACAAAGGAAGGTCCTGCTTACCGTTGTCCGGGATATCACTGAGCGCATACATGCGCAGGAAGCACTGAAGGCAAGCGAACGGAAAAACAGGGCTATCCTGCACGCACTGCCGGATATGTTGTTTATTATAAGCAAGGAGGGAAAATATCAGGATTTCTATACTTCGGATACCCGCCTGCTCTTTTTCCCACCCGAAGATTTAATTGGAAAAAGTATTTATGACCTGTTCCCAGGAAAATCCGGCAATTCACTTATTGAGACATTTAATCGTTGCATTACAACCTGCCAGATGCAGACCGTTGAGTACACATTGATCATTCATAATGAACCCCGGCACTTTGAGGCGAGAATAGTACCGTTAGATGATAGTACCGTTATTTGTCTCGTTCGCGATCTCACCAGGCAGAAAGAGGCAGAGCAGAACCTGCGGGAAGGCGAGGAGAAATTCAAGACGCTGTTTGAGAATGCTGGCAATGCGATTTTCATCATGGACCACAATGTCTTTTTGGATTGCAATAAAAAGACTGAAGAAATTTTCGGAGGAACCCGGGACCAGATTATTGGGCATTCCCCGGCGGTACTTTCACCCGAACGCCAGCCTGACGGACAACTTTCAACCGAAAAAGGAAAAGAAAAAATTGATGCTGCCTATTTAGGAGAAAATCAATCTTTTTACTGGGTCCACACCCATTGTGACGGCACCCCTTTCCATGCCGAAGTGAGTCTGAACCGTATTACGTTGCAAGGTGCCTATTACATCCAGGCAATTGTCCGGGATATCACCGAGCGCTTGTATGCAGAAGAGACACTGAAAGAAAGTGAGGCACGATACCGCACCGTTGTTGAAGACCAGACCGAATTCATCTGCCGTTTCCTGCCGGACAAAACCCACATCTTTGTGAATGATGCATACTGCCGGTATTTTGGGTTGGAACGTGAGAAAATTATCGGTACACGGTTCAGACCGACTATTCATATGGAGGATCGTGAGAGGGTTGCCCGCCTATTTTCGTCCCTAACTTCCGAATATCCGGTTGAGACTATCGAGCAGCGGATTATCATGCCGGATGGCCGCGTCCAGTGGCAGCGGTGGAGTACCCGTGGGATCTTCAATGCGGATGGCAACCTAAAGGAGTATCAGTCAGTTGGGCACGATATCACGGTGCAAAAGGACTATGAACAAGAACTCATGGAAAGTGAGCACCAATCCCGTATGCTCCTGTCCCAGATGCCTGATATGGTCATGGTGCACCAGGACGGCATTATTGTCTACGCAAACCGGGAGGCGGAAGACAAAACCGGATTCACCCAGCAGGAACTCATCGGTTCTCATGTGCTCAACTACATCGTTGCGGATGACCAGCAGACCGTGTCGCAGAACATGGCGCGAAGGGCTGCCGGGGAATGGGTGGATGATTACGAGATCGATATGGTAGATAAATCCGGCGCTCTGCATCATACCATTGTCAGAACTGCCCCTATTGTGTTCAACCGATTACCTTCCGTTGTGATTATCTTAATTGATATCACCGAGCGTAAGCGGGGGGAAGTTGCACTCAAAGAATCGGAAAACCTGTACCGGACTATTTTTGAAACGACGGGGGCTGCCACGATTATTATTGATAAGGATACGACAATCACCCTGGCAAACGCATGGTTTGCAAAGTTATCCGGCTTTTCGATCGATGAACTGGAGAAGAAGAAAAGCTGGACCGAGTTTGTGGTGCCCGAAGATCTCGAACGGATGAAACAGTATCATGAAGACCGCCGTGATAAACCGTCAGTTACCCCCAGAGTCTATGAGTTTCGGTTTATCAACAGGTGGGGTGAAATCCGGCATTGCATCAATAATGTGGAAGTGATTCCCGGAACGAATCAGAGTGTTGCTTCGGTTGTAGACATCACCGAACGTAAACACGCGGAGGATGCACTGCGCGAGAGCGGGAAGAAATACCAATCCCTCTCCACCACAATGCGCCTGATATGCGACAATGTACCCGATATGGTTTGGGCCAAAGACCTTGATAAGCGGTTCATCTTTGTCAACACCGCCATCTGCCACGAGCTGCTCAACGCTGCCGATACTGATGAGCCGATCGGGAAGAACGATATGTTCTTTGCCGATCGCGAGAGGACACGCCATGCTGATGACCCTGATTGGCACACATTCGGTGAGATCTGCAGGGATACCGACCAGATAACTATGGACGCGGGTACACCGCAGCAGTTCGATGAGAACGGGAACGTGCAGGGCAACTATCTATTTTTAGATGTTCACAAGGCACCGCTCATTGATAAGCAGGGGCAGATGATTGGGACCGTGGGTTCTGCACGGGATGTCACTGTATCAAAACAACTGGAAACCGCGTTGCGTGAGAGTGAGGAGAAGTTCCGCATGCTGCTCCTGCATGTCCCGGCAATAGCTGTTCAGGGTTACAGTATGGATGGTACAACGACTTACTGGTACGACGGTGCCGAAAACCTTTATGGATATAGTGCAGAGGAGGCTATCGGAAAGAACCTGGTCGAACTCATCATCCCGCCAGAAATGCGGGATGATGTCAGGAAAGCGATAACGTATATGGCAGAGACCGGTCAACCAATCCCCGCATCAGAACTATCCCTCATGAAAAAGGATGGATCACGGGTTGCGGTGTTTTCCAGTCATGTGATCATCAAGCGGTCACAGGGCGAAATGGAGCTGTACTGTCTTGATATTGATCTTACCGAACGCAAACGCACGGAAGAAGCACTCCATCAGGCAAACAAGAAGCTCAACCTCCTCTCTTCCATCACCCGGCACGACATCAACAACCAGCTCACGGTGC
>JAPKXU010000001.1 GCA_026394655.1 Methanoregula sp.
AAAAATGCGAAGTTCTGCAATGGATGCGGCAGGGTGATAGGTGCCGGGAGTCCCGGGATAGTAGACGAAACGCTCCTTGCACAGGTACAGGCGCTTTCCAGCCAGATCGCAAAATTCGGAACTACTGCCGACTTGCCAATCAATGGTGTCACAACACAGGATACCGCATCGCTGAAAAGGATGGTACCGGTCCTTGAAAATTTCCTGAAAACCGCAACTCCCGATCTTTTTATCACGCTCGACCAGATCACACTCGCACTTGGAACCTGGCACAAGATGGAGATCCAGATCACAAATTCCGGAAAAGCACACGCATTTTTTGTTACCTTGACATTCTCGAGTGATTTTGAGACCCGCCGGATCAAACCGACAACCGTTGAAGCAGGGGCAACAAAAGTGATCGAAATCGGAATCCTGCCCAAGACTCAGGGCAACATCCCAATAGAAGTCACCATGAATTACAAAGACGGGAACAACCGGGAATACACGAAATCAAGCGAGTTCTGGATCAATGTCCAACCCCAACATTTCACTCCCCACCTCTTCCAACCTGAGACAGACATGGCGCCGCAGACAAGTCTCCCGCAAACCCCGCGCACATCTCAACCGCCCACGGGAAGGGCGGGTATCACCATGCGATCCCTCCCCCCGGAGATGACCGAAAAATACGTGGAGTCAGAATTTATCGGAAAAGGAGGGTTTGCACGGGTCTTTAAAGCAAAACGACGGGACGGGGTATATGTTGCGGTAAAAGTCCCCATTGATCTCGATGAATCGACCGGCAAATCATTCATTGCCGAGATGCAGAACTGGACAAAGTTCAGTCACCCCAATATCGTAAAGATCTATGACTACAACATCATGCCTCTCCCGTATTTTGAAGAGGAGTTATGTGATAGTTCCCTCGATAAACTAAAGAAGCCTCTCGATTGTGCAAAGGCGGCATGGATTATATTCAGCGTCTGCGATGGGCTCAAGTATGCACATGCACGACAGGTTATCCACCGTGATCTTAAACCGCAGAATATTCTCTTAAAAAACGGCATCCCGAAGATCTCCGACTGGGGACTATCAAAGGTTGTCACCGAGTCAACTTCATCAACCACCACCTCCTTCACCCCCTTTTATGCGGCGCCTGAACAGGTGACAAACAAACCAAAAGACCAGCGGACTGATATCTGGCAGGTGGGTGTCATCCTGTACGAGCTGGTCACAAGTTCCCTCCCATTTACTGGGGATAGCATGCTCGAAATAGTCGCGAATATACCTACAAGAGATCCGGTTCTTCCGGGTGACATAAATCCCGAAGCAAAAAAACTCGAACCTGTGATACTCCGATGTATGCAAAAAGATCCAGCGAAACGTTACCAGTCGGTTGCTGACCTCCAAAAAGATCTCGCCGTATTCTTGAAGATGGACTACAAGGAATCCTTGCGGATGAGCATCGGGTCAAAAAATCTCCGTCAATCTGCTGAATACTGCAGCAGACTGCTTCTTGCCAACCTCAAAAGTGGAGATCTCCTTGAAGCATACAAGTACGTGACAGATCTCGTTAATTATTCAGAAGGAGAAGTTCAGGAACAGGTAAAAGAATTATCTGAACAGATCCGCGTCCGCATCGATAATGATATGAATGAAGTCCCGGATGAAATCATTGAGGCGGCAGACCTGATTGCCCATAAAATTGGTGTTGGACTTACAACAATGTGACCGGTCCAGATGTGAGAGACATGCACAGTATTGTAACCGGATCTTTACCGGAACCGTAACGAATGATTTTTACTCACAACGCGTCCCTATGAACCTTACCTATTGTGGAGACACCCACATCTGCGGGAGACAAGTGAATGAAGATGCCCTTGCGATGCAGCAGGTTACTGACCATCTTACGATCTTTGTAGTGGCTGATGGTCTGGGTGGGCACTCTGCGGGGGAGGTAGCTAGCAGACTGGCAGTTGCTGCCCTTGTTGACACGGTGCAGAGGACCGTATTGGCATATCAATCCATATCCCCCGATCAAATGAAGAAGGTTCTCCACGACGGATTTATGGCAGCATCCCGGTCTATTTCTGACGATTGTTCAGTCAACGTCAAGCATGCCGGCATGGCAACGACACTGCTGGCAGCGCTTGTTAATAATGCCTTGGAGTGTTGTATTGTTGCCAATGTTGGAGACAGCCGGGCATATCTTGCAAATGAAGCATTTACACAGATCACAAAAGACCACTCGTATGTGCAGGAGTTATTCGAGCGGGGACTTATCACATGGGATGAGTTGCGCCTGCATCCCAAGAGAAATATCGTGACACGGGTTGTCAGCGCGGTTCCGGTTGACCCGGATTTTTTTGAATTCGCGTTAGGCAAGGGCACCTTGGTTCTCTGTACTGATGGGCTCACTGGTGCACTATCTGATACGGAGATATTTTCTGAGAGTCAAGGTATCGATGTGCCCCGGATATGCCGAAACCTCATCGATCGTGCCCGTGTAATAGCCGGTGATAACACTACGGTAATTGTTGTCAGGGTTTGCCGGGACTAAATTGACGGGTGCTATTCAAGCGTTTGCGAGGATATTCACTCATTCAGGAAAAACTTACTTTACCCTCCTCATGCCGCTGTATGTCCAGGTTCGATAGATATCATCACTGCTTTCACGGTATGAACATTGATGACGGAGAAGGAGTGCTGGGGGGGGCTCTCATATATGCAGTACACGTTCATTCGGGGATTATCATTCAATCACCGGCAAAATTCAAGAAAGACAGTGTCTCAAAATTAAGCCTCCTGCTGATAACATCTCGATAGTATTTTATCGGTATATTCTCTCAATATAGCATACAGCATATACAAATAATCCGGCTGGCACTGCTATGTTCAAAGAAGGCAACCGCGAGTGTATCGATAATCTCCTCAAGCCATCCAAGTTTGTCCTTGATAATGGAGTCACGATCAAGAATGAACCCTATGACAAGAGGGTGGCACTCTGGAATGAGATACGCACCAATGCCGAACGATATCGAAATGGGGAATGCGGCAAATTTCTCAATGATCTGAATGTGCATTTTTTAGCTCGTTTTGATGCTTCCTTGCTGCAGCTTGCCGTGGCATTTCAGCAAAACGGAGAACAATTCGAGGGAGCCGGGTATTTCGGTGCCAGTGAGATCGAGGCATATGTGACGATAGAGCGGTTTGGGTATTTCCGGGTTTTGTCAAAGACTGATATAGCGAAGAAAATCCGGTTGAAGGATGAAAAAACCCTTGCATTGCTCAGGGAATATTCAGTGACAATGAAACCGCGGATGGATGATATTCTTGGGGATGCCACAGTCCGTGATTCTATACGTAGTTACCTAAAAAAACAGTGGGATGAAAATACAAAAAAAGTCGGGGATGCGATCGCGAGCGCTGGCGTTGATCTTGACTGGCTTGCAAGCCTGCCTTCAACCTCAAAAGAGATGGACAAGGCACCGCAGACAATCATCATCAATGCAGGCAACGATGCTGCCATCAATCTCGGGCAGGGAAATATAATTAAAGACGCTGTTCTCACGGGTTCAACGGTCAAATCATCTGGAAGTGGGGGGACAACAGTGAAGGATTCTGTAGTCACAAAATCCACTCTTGAATCCGGCGGAAGCGGGGCACCGGAAGGTGTCAGGATAAGCGACAGTGTCATTACATCGTCGACGATAAGTAATGTGCAGGAAACCCCCGTTGAACCGGTAAAAGAGCCAATACAACCGCAACCCCCGATCTATAAGTGCCTGCTATGCGGGACAGTTGTTAAACCGAATACAAAATTCTGTACAAGTTGCGGAGCGAAAATTACTCCGGTGTGCGCTGGATGCCAGTCTATTCTGGTTCTCACTGCAAAATTCTGCCCGCAATGTGGCAGGAAAACTTCCTGATCAGGTTCATCGTGGTGCATGTGTTTTCTCCTGCGGTGCAAAAGCAACATGCATTGAAAGCAATAAGAGAATAATCAGGGGGTGAATAACCCCCTGTTAGTACGCCCCGGCCGGGATTTGAACCCGGGTCAAAAGATCCGCAATCTTCTAGGATGTCCGACTACCCCACCGGGACTTGTTTTTTAACGATTGCGTACCTTACTTAAGTCGCTGTCATCGTTTAAATATGTGACCGGTTTTGGTAAGGGGTGTGATGTCTTGCATCTCGCTAAACGGCAGACGTGTAAAGCGGCATCATGATCTGATAAAAAAATGAGAAAGAAAAAAGTAACGTTATATAGCCCACTTTCTGGGTCAATTAGGTCTTAAGGTTGGAACCGTTGTACTGCTTGTAGTGGAGGTCGTTTGCCATGCCCAAGTGGGTGTTGGGGTTGCAGTAGGCATATTTAGTGAGTTTCGAGGAACGTCCCAGTACTTACAGTCCGAAAACGTGAGATTTTGTAAATTATCGAAATTGCCCACTGGTTTCACCCAGATCCTCGCGGTTGCGGTGATTTGGTTTCCTGAGAAGTCCACTTGGAGGTCATCACGGTTTATCACTTTGACCATTGCAGCAGTATATTCATTGTATCCTCTTCCCGGACCAAATCCGTCCTTAAGATAAATTTCCCCTGTGGTCTTGTTACGGACAGTGACTATAAACCATGAGTAAGGACTGTAATCCGAAAACACGATTGTTGTATCGCTACCGCTTTTTTGTCCACCCATCATGTGTCTTGTAATATTCGTTGGAACTACCGTATAGTCAATATACATCGGGGGATTTTTCAGGTTGAACGAGAATGCAGAACCGTTGTATGTATACGTTCCTTTTGTTGTATAGATGAGACAGGCAAGATCTTCGGGAACTGGGTTCGGGATTGGAAATACTGAGTACCCTTGCGTTTCTATAGGCTTTATCGCCAATGAACTTCCGGTTTCAAATGGCGTCACTTCAGTCACATACTGATGTGGGGTAGGCCCCGCTTGGGTGGGGGTGGCTTGACCGGGAATATAAATGCTGCTGACCGCTGTTTTTGAGGGAGTCCCCGTAGTTGGAGGAGCGAGGCAACCTGCCGTGGCTAAGACCAGGATCACAAGGAGAACCACGCCGGTTGAAACGATCACTCTTCTCATTATGGATGAAGTTAGTCGTTATGGTTAATTAATCCTATTTTTAAAGCAGACGTGAAAACTGAATAAGCACAGTGCATTATTTGGGATCCGCCGTTGTTATCCACGAATGAGTAACTATAAATATCGATCTGGATAAGATTATTTTGCAAAAAAACTGGAATTAACACAAGTTATTTTTACTTAATCGTGATTTTTTGGTGATCCTGTGCATATCATGGAAGGGTTTCTCCCCCCGTTCTGGTGCGTCTTCTGGTTTGCGGTATCGCTGCCATTTGTTGCATATGGCTGTTACCGGCTGGACCGGCTCGTCCGCGAGGAACGTGAGACCCTTCCCCTCCTTGCCGTTGCCGGGGCATTTGTCTTTGTCCTCTCGTCACTTAAACTTCCGTCCGCAGTCACCGGCAGCAGTTCCCACCCCACCGGAACCGGGCTTTCCGCCATCCTCTTCGGACCATTTCTTACATCCGTCATTGGTCTTATCGTCCTCCTCTTCCAGGCGCTCCTGCTTGCACATGGCGGATTGTCGACACTCGGAGCCAACGTGTTCTCCATGGGTATTGCCGGACCCTTTGTCGCGTACGGCATTTACCGGTGCGGAAAAGCAATACGACTGAACACATTTGTCACCATCTTTATCGCTGCG
>JAPKXU010000261.1 GCA_026394655.1 Methanoregula sp.
AGCTCGTAATTTCTGCCGCGCAACTCATGGAGCGACGCGATCGTTGCATCGCAGGGCATGTACGCGTAGTGCACAGTCGGGCGGTAGATGGCTTTTCCATCTTTCCAGACCGTCCAGCGATCGGATATGCCGTATGCCTCCCCATGCCGGATGACCATCCCGACGATCTCCTCGTGAGGAATCCATGACCTGACCCATGTATTGATCCCCATGCGGGCAAGCACGATCTCGTTTTTAGGTCCTGCCGGGGGAATCTGCGCCAGATGGGGCAGTTCTTTTTCGTGAGTGCCCCAGCCGATCTCGGCGGGAGCTGTCCCCTCTTCCTTTAAGCCCTCGATACACCAAGTCCCGACGAACTCATCCACCTTCTTTGGCGAGCGTGTGATCTGCGTGTCCCGCTCTGAGCAGTGGATGACCTTCACACCGGTTGTCATCGCAAGCTCGGCAAACTTCTGCTCGTTAATCAGCTGCTCCATGTGCGCCGGGTCGGGTGCGATCCCATCGACGATCATCCGGCGTGCAATATCACAGAGTCCCTGTCGCGCGAAGTGCGAGATAAGACCGGGGTTCGCCCCGTGGTCAACGACACAGGTGGCAGCGCTATCCAGATCTTTTGTGAGATCGTGGAGTTTCATCTGCCGGTAATACAGGGTCTTCTCGTACGGGCTTGCGGTGAACTTTTCGGCATCCGGATCCCAGGCTTCGACAGAGGTGTTCACGTACATGACATTGTTGTCATGGCACCACTGGACGATCTCGCAGCAGTCGATGTTCCACGCGAGATCAATTAAAAGCCCACCTTCAGGCAGGTACTCCGCGAGGATCCGAGTGAGGTTCTCATGCGTCACCCTGCGTTTGAAGAACTGAAGCCCTCTTGGAGTCCATGCCTTGAGATCCTGGGATTTATTTTTGAAATCAATGATCGTGATGTTCTCAAGCGGTATCATTACATGCCGGAGTAAGATGGGGAGCGTGCACTTCGACACGGCACCATACCCGAAGATCAATACCTTGTTTTTGAATTCTAACCCCATGTTAAAGATTATTTGGCGTTAAACATGATTTCATTTTCCCTTATGTTCGTGGTGCATTACTCTTGATAAAAAAAATATCCGGTTGATGGACAGGATTGCCAAGGGGCATCGTTAAGTTTTCCGGAAGGAACAAACGGTAACGTGTACCCGAAAGCAACATACGGATTTTTCCAAGTAGTGACGTTCTTTAAAAAAAGTTCTCGAATCCGGCACCGCATCACTCAACCTGCACATCGTAAATTCCGCTACCGATCCACCACCTGTCATCAACCGCCTTCAAAAAAGACCGTTTTTGGATGGTGGTAGTGCCGTTTTGAGCGGTTTTTGGAAACATTTCATCAGTAAACCCGGTTCATTTTCGGATGCAGTCAATTGCATCTATCTTTGTCTTCGACTTTACAATAACCTTATCTTCAGAACCACCCACCAATGGTTATCATAAAATAATGGGGGATTACAAGGGCATGGCAAAATTCTGTGATAATTGCGGGAGTCCGATCATTGATGGCAGTATGCCGTTCTGTCCAAAATGCGGAGCGAAGCTTCCCATTACTACACCCTTGCAACAACCTACTGATAAACAAAAGGAATCCCAAAAAGAAAACTCTGAAGAGAAAAGTCCTTTTGTAGCATTACTATGTTCGTTTTTTGTTCCTGGCTTGGGTCAAGTGTATAACGGCGAAACAGCTAAAGGTCTTGCAATATTCTTCGGAACACTAATTGGGTTATTTATTGTTGTAATTCCCGGATTAATCGTCTGGATTTATGGGATGTATGACGGATATTCAACAGCTAAAAAGATGAATTCTGGGGAAGTGATTTTCAAGCCAACAAAACTCACATGAACGTTAGACGAACGCACCGAAAAACATGAAAATCTAAAGCACCGTATTTTTTTTGTGGGCAGTTAAGACTGATTCGTTTTTGAGACGTAGATCTCGTCAACAAAACTAGTGTCCAGTCAACGTTCAAGTGTCGGATAAAGGCGGCGTAATTTTACCCTGGCATCGTCAGTTGTAAATTGCCAATTAACCGTTGCAATTTTGTTATTTCTGAATTCTTGCCATGCCGCCACTTCTTTCTCGAC
>JAPKXU010000174.1 GCA_026394655.1 Methanoregula sp.
AAAAAGGAGCGTGAAGTGCTCGATTTCGGCGAAACGGGTGCAGAGCATGGCATGGTTCGGTTCTTCATTGGGCTTGGACGGGACCATAATGTTGCACCAAAGGATATTGTCGGGGCGATTGCCGGTGAGACCGGGATTGCAGGTAAATCCATCGGCGCGATCCGGATCCTTGACACCTATTCGTTTGTTGAAGTGCCGCGTGACTGTGCCGCCGAGGTGTATACGGTCATGAAAGAGAGGACGATCCGGGGGCAGCCGACCGGCATCTAGCCGGCACAAGGGCGCCGGGAATAAATCTCCCCTACATCCTACACCCTCATTTTTGCACAGATCTGACCCGCTTGTGGATGTTCCGGACGGGTTTTGTATCCTGTTCACGGAATCCTCAAATATTCTCCAGTTAACTATATTGTATGAATATGCGACTTATCTTCGGAAGCGTTCTCTTTGTTGCGCTCCTCCTCTTTGCCGCCGGTTGCACACAGCCGGCTGCACAAACTGCCGCAACGCCGGCACCGACTGCAATCCCGACCACGCTCTCACAAACGACAGTTCCCCCAGTAACAACGACTGTAGTAAACTCACAGACACCCGGACCGACACAGACACTTCAGGCTATCTGGGGTGTTGATGTCCAGGTAAACAGCAACGGTGAAGCGATCAATCCACAGATCATCGCTACGTTCCAAGGTGGTAAGGGTCTGAATGTTATCCCGTTGATCGAAGTGATCGTCACCCGTTCCGATGGAACTGTCGAGAGCGCGAGAATGACCCAGCCCTTGTTTATCGGCAAGACCGTGAGCCTGACGGGCACGTACAAGTCGGGAGCTTCTGCAGAAGCCTGGGGTACAAAGGACCGGGCAGAAGTCTGGGTAACCACGCCGCAGGGTGACCGGATTAAAACCTTTGACGCGTACGTCCCGTTCCGATCATACAACTAAACCTTTTTTTAAAAGATTTGTCGACAGTCGCGGTGTGAAAGATCCCTATTCGTGAGATATTACACGATACGCTGATCATTAATTCAAATCAGGGTAGTGCAAGAGAAATGGCAGGGATTGTGAATGAATCCACTCCAACCAGTAAAACGATGTGCATGGCTGTTTGCACTGGTGGCTCTTAAAAAACACTGATGAACCAGGCATGTTCAGGAACGCCATAATAAAATTCGGCTTGCCGATATTCATGATAACTCCCGATGTGCCAACGACGTCACACACATACGTGCTCAAACTGCCGGGATGCATTTTTATGGGGAACCGTGACGAAGTCAGTAAGATATATAACTATTCAGGTTGGTCTATCCTCTATGCAAGACATACGGTTAACGATAAAAAAGCGGGCATTTCCCAGTCAGGGGCGGGTGCGATTCAATGTGGCGGTCCTCTCCGATCTGGGAATTAACGAAGGAGAACACGTCGACCTCATTAATGAAAGCACGAAAAAATCGGTCACGACCACGGTTATTGCCGACACCATGGTACGTGAAGGGCATATCCGGGTGAGTGATGAGGATCTCAAAACGATTGGTCTTCTCGATGGCGACGAAGTCATTGTCAGAAAAACACCCCCTTTAAAGGAAAAGATCGGGAAGGTAGTAGACGATACCCACAAATCGTTAACAAAAGGTGCCAAAACACTTGACGAAACAGTGAGAAAGACTGCCGGGGATGTAAAGACCGGTGCGGCAAAATCTGCGGATACCGTGAAAAAAGAGACAAAGAAGGCATCCGATACTGTCGGGAAGATTGCCGCAAATACCGCAAAAGATGTCAAGAAAGCGGTTAAAAAGGCAACGAAGCCCCGCGATGAATTGTAATATGGCTCGCTTGTGTGCAGCGCAAAAAACCGTAATGTGGTGATACAACAATGGCATTTGACGTGGCAATTACCGACACCGTTATCTTTGGACTCCTCGTGGTGATCGGTTTGGCAATCGTGTATTTCATGATCCGTGAGATACGCATAATGAAGACGTCCAACCGCAA
>JAPKXU010000195.1 GCA_026394655.1 Methanoregula sp.
AGTTGACATCGGCGCAACCATTGCATCTGTCGGGATCATCAGTATCGCGCTCGCGTTTGCATCCCAGCAGATCATATCGAGCCTGCTCGCCGGATTTTTGATCACGATCAACCGCACCATCTCGCTTGACGACTGGGTGGAGCTGGGTGGATTGCCGAATACCGGTTGCTCTCAGGTGAAGGATATCACGTTCACCCGCACGATCCTCCGGGACCGGGACGGCAGGGTCTATATCGTCCCGAATGCGACCCTGCTCGAGTCAAAGATCGTGAACTACTCAAAATCAGGGTTCATCGAGATCCCCCTTACCTTGATCCTCCCGTTTGAGATCCCCTTTGAACGGGCACGCGATGTAATTTTGAGTGCCCTATCCAGTCATCCCGATGTCCTGCCGGATAAAAGGTCCATCGGTCAGACGGTGCCATCCGGGATGAGATCTTCGTTCTTCTTCCAGGGTTATACATGGTTGAAAACAAATCCGGAGGCGCTTATCCCCCGTGTGCTTTTTGTGACTATCACCAACCAGGGCAACACGGTCAGCATTCGGTTCTGGATCCGGGATGTGGTACGCCGTGAAGAGATCACTTCGGAAGTGCTCGCAGAGATCTCACGGCAGTTAAAGATCGGGCAGGACAAGTGAGGGATCTTTGCCGGATTACCTCTTTTTTGCAACGGAGATCTGGTATACCCGCCAGACACCGGCAAACCTGTTATCAACCGCCCTACCAAAACCACAAAGCATCTATCAGTCCGTGTCGGAGGATTCAGGATATGGACGAATCGATCATCTGTACCCTGTTTGAAAACATGCCCCGCCAGGGTCCGGGAAGTGCTGCCTGTACAAAGAAGATGTTCTTTTCTGTTCCTGAACTCCCGGAACACCCGGCAATCCTTGATACCGGCTGCGGATCTGGTATGCAGACGATCGATCTTGCCCGGCTTTCACCCGGAGCTCGTATCACCGCGGTGGATGTCCATGCGCCGTTTCTTGTTGATCTCCGCACGCGGGCGGATGCTGCGGGCGTTGCAGCACGCATTCATCCCGTTCAGGCAACCATGGACATGCTTCCGTTTCCGGCGGGCTCATTTGACCTGCTCTGGGCGGAAGGCTCGATCTTCATCATGGGAGTGGAACGCGGGATTGCTGCATGGAAAAAATTCATCCGACCTGGCGGGTACCTGGCATTCACCGAGGCAGTTTGGTTTACGGCTGCGCCATCAGCAGAAGTGAAAAGATTCTGGCAGGAAGTTTACCCGGACATAAAAGACGTTCGGGACACACAAACCATCGCAGAGAAAGCCGGGTACACTTGGATCACATCCTTCCCGCTGCCCGCATCTGCGTGGTGGGATGATTATTACAACCCGCTTCTCACCCGGCTCCCAGCGCTCGAAGAAAAATACCGGACGCACCCGGAAGCTCAGGCAATACTCGCGGGGATAAGAAGGGAAATCGGTCTCTACCGGGAACACTCCAGCGAGTACGGCTACCAGTTCATCTTGTTAAAAAATGGAGAGTGACGGGGGCGACCGTAATCCTGCAGTGCGCCCGGGGGTTGTCATATTATTTCGCCATGTTATTGACCTTTGAAATCATCATCATTAGTGATGGCTTCATACTTCAAAAATAAGGACCATATTGAGTATTTCGCAATCGGGTTTGATTTTGTCCGGGGTCACTTGCCTGAGTCCCGGATCGAGGAAATTATCAAAGAGATCGAAGCGTTCTCGGACACCTATCCTGACCACCTGGAAACTGCTATCGCACTTGACGCGTTATATGATGCAATTGAAGATCGCTCGTCAGCAATTCTGGCTCTGCGTAGTTACATAATCGACAACTCCCTTCTCACGCTCCGTGAAGCCCGACAGAGAATGCTGGATGGAGATGAGGAGGAGGTCGAGCCATTGCTCCAGTTTGTCATCGACCGGTACCTTGAGATCTCGTCAGTACGCCAGTTGTGCGCCATGATCGCGTACGGGCGCATGAATGACCGGAAGGCATTCTCTGAAACCTGGGACGCCCTGTTCGAGCAGTACGACATCAGCGAACATGTCCCAGAAGAGAACCTTATCGACGATCCAATGAAGTATGTCCTCCTCCCGGATCTTCCATTCCGCGAGCAAATGGAGGCAATCAACCTGATGATTACTTTTGAGATCAAAAAAGGTAGGGAAGCGGAAATTATGGGACTGGTACGGGGTTTCGGGAATTATATCACTAACCTCATCAATATAATCTCCCAGGATCAGACAAGTGCCGGTTTCCGCCGTAATCTTGAGGCAATTCCTGTCATTGCTGCTATTTCTGAGGGTTGTGCCGCTGCGGCTGAAGAGATCATTAAAGAACCCGGGGCGGTCTCCCGCAGCGGAGTACTGGCTGCCATAACGGACGAAATAGAAAAGATCCGGGGCGCCGAGGTGAGGATGCGTGTGCTGGAGCTCCTCGTGCGCTGGTTGGCGACGCAAAAGAAGCTGGCTTCCGAGATCCTTCCTGTCCTGCGGGAGCAATGTGAAGGGGATGACCAACCGATAGAAGAGATGCTCCTTTTGATGGGGCACGCCCTCCCGTCACGAATCGCGAAGGAGATCCGCTCCAGTCTTTCGCGTACCCACGCTCCTGACAGCAGGTTACATGACGAAAAACTGGACGTGCTGGTCTCTTCCGGGAAGTATACTGAAGCTCTCGCATATGCAGAAGTGCACAAGATCCTGGAGCCCGATCAGGAAGAATATATGACCCTGAAGTTGCATGCCTTGACCGAATCCGGCAGGGACGAAGAGGCGATAGCGTATTTGCTGGAACTCATGAAAAAGGGGAATACGTTCGCGAATCATGCCATGCTGTTCGAGCTCGCGCTATCGTTTGACAGAATCGAAGACCTGCTCAATCTCAAACCCGTCTTTGAATCCCTGAATATGCGGGCGGGGGTGCTTCTTCTGGACGCGTATGACCGAATGAAAAAAGGGGATGTGAAAGGTGGGCTTGCGTTGATCGAACAGGGAAAGAGATCGGGTCTCCCGGATGATGCAGCCCTTGTATTTTCGGCACGTTTTCTCCTCACATCCGGTTACCCCAAACGGGTGGTTGGAATCTGCTCAAAAATGTTACGGGATATGACGATGAGAAATTACGCGTACCCGCTGCTTATCACTGCATACCGTGATCTTGGGAGAGTAAAGGAGGCAGAGGAGATGGAAGAGGAATATAACGGGCTCGATCATCCCTGATCTCACGGCGCATTCCCGGCACCATGGGTATCATTTCCTGCAACAACCTTGGCAGGGATGAACCCCTCATCACGCATCAAGCCTATTATAACTGTGCAGACCGGAATATCCGTAATCATCTCTCTTATTTACACCGCCGCGCAATCAATGTGTAATGATACGTGAGCCACCGGTGAAAAAGACGCTCTACTGGTGTGATACCTGCAACGTGCCGCTGATTGGGAGGAGCTGCGCGTGCGATG
>JAPKXU010000198.1 GCA_026394655.1 Methanoregula sp.
TGAAAGTAACCATAGATCCAGATGCCGATGCGGTCTATATGCGCCTGACCGACACCCGCATCCATGACTCAGAAGAGGTGAAACCCGGGGTAATTCTGGATTACGATGACCAGAATAACCTTATCGGGATAGAACTTCTCCATGTATCAGAACGGGTGCCACAAGCCAGTCTTAAATCCGTTCTGATTGAATCAGCATAAAAGAGCTGCATAATTTTTTTTTCGATCGTGGGTTTTTCTTCCGGCACCCGGTCCGGATGTGGATAGTGTGGATACCCGGCGCACGGGGATACACCACCCGCCCGTCAACATCGTGCATCTCCTCATACGGTGGAATGTCAAACCAGTCCATCCAGAACCGGACACTGTGCAGCTCCGTGTAACTCATACTCCCTTTCGCGACCCTTATCTATCCGGACTCATTATATCTACTGGAAGGATATGCAGGGCAGCAGATTACAAGAAGGACCGGTAACGAAAACAAATATCGGCAGGCTGACAAACGCGATATTCGCATTCACCTTCCTTTTGCTTTTTAGGAATATACGGCTCCCTTCCTTTGAGGACTACGTGGGGAATGCAACCGCTCAGCAGTTCGGGCTGATGCAAGCTCCCGACATCATAAACTTCCTCTCCGTATTTGTCATTCTCGCGATGATCTGGGTCGTCACGTTCCACGTCTTCCACAAGATCGAACGGCTGGATTGGACCGCCCTGTACTTCCACTTCCTCCTCCTGATGTTTGTTATTTTTATCCCAATTTCGAGCAACCTTACCACGATATTTTCACAAAACACAGGTGTTGCCCTGTTCTTTCACATGAACATGCTGGCAATTGGTGCCGTCCTGTTACTCGAATGGATGCATTGCCGTAAGACACCGCAGGTTATTAAACCCGAAATCTCCCGGGACGAAATCCGCCTCACCGGCATCAGTATGATGTTCATCCCGTTCACTGCTGGCGTGGGATGCGTGCTTGCAAATTATGATGTCCCCTACACCCAGTATATTTACTTCGGGACCATGGTTGCATTTGTTCTCAACAGTCTCCGGTTACGGGACCGCAAAACGAATCCGGATAAAGAAGATCCCAGGACACCCGATGTACCGGCACCGGAACAAGAGCACCGGCATGCACCGGCAATTTCCCCGCAGGGCATGGTCCCGCTGGACATGCTTGAGATACTGGTGAACGGGGTCTTTGCGTTTGCCATGACGCTGATCGTCAAGAATAATATCCCGCTTCCCACCAGTGTTCCCGCCGACGAACTTGACTTTCTCGTCTTCTACCTCGCGAAGATCATGGTCGATGGGTTTAACTTTATTTTTACGTTCATGATTCTCGCATTCTTTTATATCCTGTTCTTTGAGATCATGCGCCACACGAGGATTGTTGACCGGATGGTGGTCTGCATCTCTTTCGGGTTCATTCTTTCCGTTCTCTTTGTTCCGTTGACTTCGCTCCTCTGGTCATTATCCGACATGCCCATCCCGTACGGGGTAATATTCCATGCAAATATCCTCCTCTCCGGGTTGTTGATCGTCGTTTTGTGGCAACATGTATCCACAAATCCACTGTTGCAGGTTCCCGGAACAGGTAGACTGGAAGCGAGGGACCTTTCCTGGCGCCTCCTGCTCTTTCCCCTGACTTCAGTTGCCGGGCTTATCCTTGACAGCTGGGATGTGTCGTTTCAGAGTGTTCCTTTGACACTGCTTTATTTTATCCCGGTAATCCTCTTTGTCTGGCTCTCCCTGAAAGCGGAGAGTGGGGATGTGCAACGGGGAAACACCCGTGCGTGAGTTCCCCGCCCCCCATGTGCCCCTGATTATCTCCTTTACCCACCGGTGAGCCAGGTCAGTTTACATAATACCCCATTTGGGGATCATAATGCCATCCTGTTAGTGTTGGTACCGGGGTTGGTACGGGCGTTGGTACTGGTGTTGGTACTGGTGTTGGTGCCGGGGTTCGTACCAGTGTTGGTGTCAGGGTGGCTGTCACCGTCACGGTTGTGATTTGATGTTTTGTTACATCAATTGTCATCGATGGAACAAGAGTGTTTACGAATCCGGTTAACGTTAAAACTGTCAGGAGTATTATGAGTAATATTTCCAGTGCTATGATGATGTGGAAAACTCTTTCAACCTGTTCCAGCATGACGTTTACACCAGTGCAATGAATATGTCTTACGCCTGCATGACCAATAAACTTATCACCACGTATGAACTCGTCAAACATATTTTTAGCATGCAAGAGTCCCACCATTTATCGCTCACCATTTTCACCACAAAAGGCGCGTGAAGTTATCAGGACCCCCCAAAAAAATATTTTTAAATAATAAATACTAACCATTGGTTAGCCTATCCCAACAGTGGACGGACAAAACCGGTAAAGGCGGGAACAACATGGTATGGAGAAGGTATCCATTTGAATCAATGCGGCGTGAGATGGATGACATGCGGCGCGAGATGGAGAACCTGTTCCAGCAGGTACAGACCGGCGGCAGGCTCCTTCCTGCGGGCGGTATGACTGACCGGATGCTCCCGGCAATCCGTGGATAGTTCCGGGTCGATGTGCAAGAGGATGGCGATGAAGTGATTGTCGTCGCTGACCTGCCGGGAGTTGACAAGGAAGATATGTCACTCCGGTTGGCGAACCCGCGTGCGCTTGAGATCTCATGCGAGCGTAAGAGCAAACGGGAAGAGAAAGACAAGGGCTATTACGTGCGGGAGCTGGTAGCCGGATCAATGCAGCGTGTTGTCGTGCTGCCGGCTGAAGTGACCGAAGATGATGCAAAGGCAAGCTTCAAAAATGGTGTCCTTGAAGTCCAGCTGAAGAAGTCGACGATCATCCCCAAATCACGCATAGAGATCGAATGAGTGAGTCTCCCCTCACTAATCCTTTTTTTTTAATGGCTCGTGCTGTTTTTTATGTACGAATGTTTGAACGGTAAAGACCAATTATGACAGATTCTGGTAGAGCGCCCGCATCAATGCACGGAGCCGGCGCAAGTCATCACTTCCTGTCCGCACCGGTGATCTCTGGTACGAGTTTCTTTTTAAAAACCTTCTCAAACGCCGGTCCTTCGTTCGCGAGACCCCAGCACTCGAGCTGGCAATCCCCTTCACACTCCAGAGAAAGGATGACGGCATTCTTTTTTTGCCGGCTGAACCGGGCATGCCGGATGAGTGCTGCATGACTCCGGTCAAGACTTTCGCCAAGACGCAAAAAGATCGACAGGACCCGTACAACCTCCTGCCCGTGCGGGTCAAGATCGGCAAGCTCCCGTGATTTTTTACCGGGCACTTTCTTCCGGTGATACCGGGCGAGATTTGCCATAATACCGATCTCTTTCTGGTCAAAGCCGAGCAGATCGGAATTCTTGATCAGGTAATACGAATGGGCTTGATGGTTGGAGAACGCAATAAAAGAGCCGATATCGTGGAGGAACGTCGCATATTTGAGAAGTTCCCGCTCCCAGTCGCCAAAGGCATGCAGTTTCAGTTCCCGTGCGGAATCAAAGAGCCCGAGTGCGAGCCTGCTGACCGTCCGGGCGTGCACCTCGTTGATCCCGCAGGCACGTCCCAGTTGCAGGACGCTCTCCTGCCGTGGCGAGAGCGCTCTCGAACGGGCATACTCCTCTCTCCGGGACAGGTAATCCACAAGAAGCCCGTCCTGCAACCCCCGGCTTGTGACCGTGATCGACTTGAGCGAGAGTTCCTTTAAAAATATTTCAAGAATCGCAGCTCCCGCAATGATGATGTCAGCCCGCTCCGGGTTGATGCCCGGCACCTTCCGGCGTTCTTCTAAAGGGAGGGCACAGAGCAGCTCGATCACTTTTTTTAAGTCCCGGTAACTGAGCTCGTTCCCGGCTGTGTTTTTATTTGGGTGGAAGGTCTTTGCCGCGATCTCGGCGAGGTTTTCAATTGTCCCGGAACTGCCAACAGCAGACGTGGGTTTAAGTCCCTGTATCTTCTGGACGGACTGGACGATCTCATTTTTCACGTACCGCTGGATATCTTTGTACCAGGTTGGCGGTATCGGCTCTCCCTGTATCCCCGACAGGCATTTGTTCGTCAGCCGGATCGCACCCAGCTTGAAACTGTCGAGAAGCTGGTATTCACGTTCCCCCCCAACCGCGATCTCGGTACTGCCGCCGCCGATATCGATAAAGAATGCAGTTTGGGTATCAAGGTGAACCAAGCCGGAGACACCGAGGTAGATCAGCCGGGCTTCTTCCAGCCCGGACACCACCCGCACATCGATCCCCGCCTCTTCCTGCAACCGTCCCAGAAACTCGTGCTGGTTTGTCGCTTCCCGCGTAGCTGACGTCGCAACCGTCACAAATTCTTCAGCGGAAAACGTCCTGCCAAGCTCGACAAACTTCTTGCAGACCACCACTGCCCGGTCGATGGCTTCGGGAAGGATCTCGTCTGCCTCATACTCCCCCTCACCCAGCCGGACCTGCTGCTTCTGCCGGGAAAGGACCGTGTAGGAACGGTTCGGGTTGATCCGTACAACCAGTAACCGGATGGAGTTCGTCCCGATATCGATAAACCCGACCACCCGTTCCCGCAGTGCCGGCTCTTTGGGACTCACGGTATCACAAGCAGGTGGTTAAAAACTTCACTAAAGAGATCAGATTTCGCAAGTGCCCGAACTTTCTCAACCGATACATCGCCGTTTGCGATCACATCGCAGGTGACAATCGCATCCCCGATCGTACAGTGGACACCCTGTACGATCCCAAGGTGGCGATAGTCAAGCCCATCGGCGACACGGATCAATGCAGCCAGTGCGAGTACCCGGGACTGCTCCTGCGGGAAGAGGCATTGGAAATACCCCCATTGGGCAGTCCGACACCTGCCGGCGTGGAGCCGGGCAACGAGCGCGAGGATGCCCCGTTCCCGTATGTCCAAAATAAGTGTCTCATCCGAGAAGATCATATCAGCACTCCGTACCTGGTGCCGTTTCTGCCCGAACTTCCACCCGATGTCATGAACTGTGCAGGCATATTCGAGCATGATCCGGTCCCGTCCGTCGAGCTGGTGCAGCGGCTGGAGTTGATCGAACAACTGGAGCGCGAGGACTGCCACCTGACCGGCATGTTCGACACCCGCAGGATAGACCGTGGCGAGCCGGGTCACCGCCTCCCGTTCAGCGGTTACTGCTGCCGGTGCATTTTCTGCGGGAGTACGGGGTTTTCGCAGGGAGAACCCGACCTTGACGTCAGCGAGGAGCGAGGCGCGAAGTTCATCAAAGAACCGGGTGTGGGCGAGCGAATCCCAGAACCGGACAAACCCCCGGTGCAGCTGCGCCCGTTTCCGTTCCCGGTCGGTGAGCAGCTGTTTGAGGGAGAGGAGGGTGGCTGAACGCGTATTGTTCACATCCTTTACCGAATGCACCCGGGTCCTCTCCTTTACAATCGCAAGCGAGATCTGGTCGATCCAGACGTCGCAGTCGTGCATATCCCCGAGGATCGTCTGGATCTTCTTGATCCGGGCAAGAGGTTTTTTAAATTCCAGCCGGTAGACCGGCGCATACACTTCCATCGTGTACCGGAGCCGTTTCGCTGCGATCCGCATCGCGTGGTGCTCGGCAACTGCATCCGGGCTCCGGATCCATGGTTCGTACACGAACAAGGCAAGGATCCCCTGGCTGATGCGTTCAGCGGCGACCGGGGGAATGCCATACATGGGGGGGCGTCTTCTCATCCGGGAGGCAACCGGGACCATTTCCCGCAGTGCGCCCTGCATCTCGTCAATGACGTGGCTCCGTTCCAGTTCTTCCAGTGCCAGGAGCACCTTCTTCTGGAGTGTCCCGCGCCGTTGCTGTAACCGGGATATCAAAAGTGCGATCGCACCGGGCGGGGTTGATTTTTTTGACGCGGGTGTGGGCGAAGGTTCCGCGTCGGTGGCTTTCATGGCATTCGTTGTTCCCATTCGGGAGAGTCCTTTTAAGTACCCCGCCAAAAACGCGATCTGGACATCCAGATCCCGCGCCTCGCCAAGCGCACGGGTGATCTTTTTTATCTCTCTCACCCATGTGCGGAATTTTTTTCCGGAAAAGCACTGGGCAAAAAGAGGCAGCGCTGCACGCAGGCGCCGGGAAGCCACACGCATCCGGTGGATGTGCTCGATATCCCGCCCGGTTTTTACACCATTGATCTCTTTAGTGAGTGCATCGATCAGCGGCAATAATCTCTGTGCACCGAACCGGCAGGCTCCACTGACAACAGCAGGGGTTTCACTGGCGGGCATTGTACCAAATCCCCCGGTGCGAGACCAGCCATGACTGGGCGTTCACCGGCTCGGCATCAGCCGGAGTCTTTCGTCGCTCATACGTGCCGTCGCTCTTCATCAGTCGCTCCTTTTC
This sequence comes from Methanoregula sp., assembly GCA_026394655.1. GTDB lineage: Archaea > Halobacteriota > Methanomicrobia > Methanomicrobiales > Methanospirillaceae > Methanoregula. The sequence continues at coordinate 6,373 of JAPKXU010000198.1, forward strand.
CGTATCACTGAGCTGGATGGCAAGGATGATCGAGATGAGCGCTTTTTTGATCCTTGGATCTTCCACCGGGAAGAGGATCTCCACCCGGCGGTCAAGGTTCCGGGGCATGAGGTCCGAACTCCCCAACAAGACCTCCTCATCTCCCCCGTTGTGGAAGTAGTAAAGCCGTGCATGTTCAAGGAACCTGCCGACAATGGTACTGACGGTGATATTCTCGCTTATGCCGGGGATGCCCGGGCGCAGGCAGCAGATCCCCCGTACCTGGAGATCGACTTTTACTCCTGCCTGCGATGCACGGTACAGTGCGGAGATGCATACCGGATCTACGAGTGCATTCATCTTGAACGCAAGGTGCCCGTCCCCACATGCCTGTTGGCGCACGATCTCCCGTTCGATGCGGAGGAGGATACCGTCCCGCAGGGTGACAGGCGCGACGAGAAGTTTCTTGTAGCTCGTGATCCGTGCATAGCCGGTCAGGAAGTTGAACAGGTTCGCCACATCATGCCCGATGTCACGGTCACAGGTGAACATGCCGAAATCCGTGTAGATATGGCTGGTCGTCGCGTTGTAATTTCCGGTGCCGAGGTGCATGTACCGCCGTATACCATCCTTTTCCCGCCGGATGACCATGCAGAGTTTGGCATGCACCTTCAGACCCACAACCCCATAAACGACGTGGACGCCTTCGTGTTCGAGCGCCCGTGCCCACCCGATATTGTTCTCTTCGTCAAACCGGGCCTTGAGTTCGATGAGTGCTGCAACATCCTTGCCGTTCTCGCGGGCTTCAAGAAGCGCTTTTACAATCGGGGATTTGGACCCGACACGGTAGAGGGTAATCTTGATCGCGAGCACATCCGGGTCGTGCGCCGCCTGCCGGATGAAGTTGATGACCGGGGAGAAACTGTCATACGGGTGATAGATGAGGATGTCGCGCTTCCGGATCGCGGAGAAGATATCCTTTTCATCCGAGAGTTCTGCCGGGATAGAAGGCAGGAAGGGCGGATCTTTTAAGTCCGGGCGTTCGAGCGTGAGCAGTTGCATAAGGTCCGCCATTCCCACAGGATGCCCCACCCGGTAAAGCATGGCAGAGGAGACGCCGAGTTTTTTCTCGAACATGTGGCAGATGTTGTCATGCATCGAACTGTCCACTTCAATACGCACGGGATTTCCCCGGGCACGCTGCTCCATGACTTCTTCGACAGTCGTTAAGAGGTCAGAGGCTTCATCGACCTCGATATCAAAGTCTGCATCACGGGTGATCCGGAAGGGGAACGAGGCGACAATCTCAAGTCCCGGGAAGAGCAGGTTGAGATGCGCTGCGATGATCTCTTCGAGATACACGAAGTGGGCGTCCTTGTCATCCGTGTATGCTGCCCGTGTGGGTTCCGGTATCCTGACAAGACGGGAGAAGAGGTTTGTCGGGACTTTGAGCCGGGCAAAGAGTTCCTTTTTATTCTGGTCCCGTACGATGATCGCAAGGTTCAACGAGAGATTGGAGATGAAGGGAAACGGGTGGGCGGAATCGAAAGCGAGGGGGATAAGGACCGGGAATATCTCGTCGACAAAGAGCGTGTGGAGCGCGTTTTTCTGCTCGACATTAAGATCAGTATAGCTATGGATGAAGATGCCGGCACCCGCAAGTTTCGGGAGAATGTCGGTATGCCAGCAGTCGTACTGGAGTTCCAGTTCCGGGCGGAGTCTCTGCTGGATGGCATCGAGCTGTTCTGATGCGGTCATGCCGTCGGGCGGCGCCTTTAAGACACCTTGGGCGCTCTGCCGCTGGAGTCCTGATACCCGGACCATGAAGAATTCGTCGAGATTGTTTGCGAATATGGCAAGGAACTTCACCCGTTCAAGGAGCGGGTGGCTTTCGTCCCGCGCTTCGTCAAGGACGTGGCGGTTGAACCGTATCCAGCTCAGTTCGCGGTTAATATATAACGTCGGATCGTCAATTGTCGGGGGTGTCAGAGCCATTTCTCGCCTCGAAAAACATCTTTCGCACGGGTGTGATATCGGTGTACTTGTATTCAACATTGGGATATGGAGCATATAATCCTGCACCACGCGGGTTGCCTTCCGGCTGCCGGTGCTCATGGATTCTAAAAGGAGTTGCCTCGCACGTGTTCTCTCTCATGAATGCCTCATGCCTCTTCGGAATATCCACCTGCGCCGGATGAAATGCATGCCGGAAGTGCGGGCATCCCCCTGTTCGACCGAGGTCAACCCTGCGGGTTCTCCCGGAAATACCAGGGAAAATATAACAAAGGGAACCACAGTTCTTAATTATTATGAAGAGATTCCTCTGTATCACGATCCTTCTCGTAGCATGTGCTCTCATAGCCGGGTGTACCCAGCAGGTGGTTCCCGCCCAGTCAGGAGCCGCCATCGCTGTGCTCTCAAATACCCAACCGAATACAACCCTTTCGCTTGCTCCCGGGGTGATCTTTGTCTCCTTCCATACCGATGGAGCAAGTGATATGGATGTCGAGTTAAGGACACTCTCTAAGGGGGGATATGGTGCCGCGGATGTCTTCACGACAGCCGGACCTTTCAATGGTTCGCTTGCCTACGAAATCCCTGTAAGAGACCAGTACGTGGTGGATATCACCGGGACCGGTGTATGGACTGCGGTTATCGGTACAGAGAACCCGACTGCGTCATGGAAAGTACCCATGAACCTGTCCGGGTCCGGCACGATGGTGACGCCGTTCTTTACTCTGGAGAAAGGGCAGTATATCTTTTTGCGAAGTGAGGTTGGGTCAGCCTCTCCCCAGTATTACCTCAGGAACGCAAACGGGAGTTTTGTCATGGATGCAAATAATACCTTCAGCCAGCCGACTTTTGAAGAAATTTCTCAATCACCATTCAAGTTCATCGATGTTCCGGTGACTGGCACCTATTTCGTGAGCACGCTCACCGACAATAACCCCGGCATCTGGCATGCATCCATCCTCCCCATCCCCATTATCCCCCATATGGGACCGGGTCCCGCAATTATGCCACGGGATAGCACGGCTGCCAGCTGAAAAGGCGGATCATTACCGGAGGGCGGCAAATGCCGGAACCTCCGGTCACCCGCCAGCCGTGCGGTGAATGGAATGCACCTGATATGCCGGGAAGGAAATAGCACATCACATTGTCGGATGGAGACACGCCAGCACAGGAGATGTCCCTGCGAGGTTGTGGTGGGAACCAGCCGGTCTGCATACCGGCTTGCTACGTCTGGTGCACGTTTGCGGCTTACTTGAAAATCAGCAATTTTCCCCATTAACCGGGTCGTCCGGTCTGTCAAAATTCATCCGGTTGAGCCAGTCCTCAAACGTCATCAGCCTATAAATACGAACAACTCAAAGAAACGATCATGAAGCCACTCACACTCCTGCTCCTTATCGTTGTAATTGGCACGGTCATGATTGCCGGGTGCACAAGCCAGAAACCCGTATCGCCACCGGTCGTCACGCCAATCCCGACCACCCCGGTTGTGACTGCCATTCCGTCAACCCCCGCAATGCCGCTCACGCTGACCCGAAACTGGATCGTCACCACGATGGGGATCCAGGGTGGGACTGCAATAACGGTCCCGACAACGCAGCTCTCCCTTGCATTCAACCAGGACGGAACGGTCTCCGGCTATGGAGGGTGCAACAACTATAACGGACCATACGCCCTGACCGGGCAGATCCTGTCGAAAGGAAACGGGATCACCATCGGACCGCTCGTCTCATCCCTGAGGTATTGCCGGGACTACACCGATCAGGAAAACATGTACCTCCAGATCCTCGGTAATGCAAAGGCATACGTTGTGGATGGCAACCAGCTCTCGATTACGGATACCTCCGGGAATGTGCTGGTATACCAGACCCCGGCATCCCTCGTGACCCCGGCGGCGAATCCCCAACCGATTTAATTTTTTAAAAAATAGGCTATGCCTACGTGCAAAAGATGGGATCATAGGTCAGATTTTCGTTTATTCGAAGTTTTTACAGGCTGGTATAATGGTACAGGGATATTTTAAGAAGAAAAAAAGCTAAATAGAATCAGCTAAAAGCGTAGCAAGGTGATTGTATGCCAACGAGTAAGAAACAGATGGTGAAGCTGAACCAAGTGAAGAAAGCCAAGGCAGAAGAACTCTCGAAGGAAGTGGCTGCGGGTAGCCAAAACGCCAAGAAGAAGCTCAAGAAACTCGAGAAAAAGCTCAAGTGAGCTGCCGTGCTCATTTTTTTTTAGAAACGCAAAGTAAACGTCTTAATACTTTGTCTTTTTACATCAATGTCGAAAGGTATGCATATAAACTTACATTTAATTTCCAAAAATAACGCTTTCGCGTTTTTCATGTCTTCGGGTGCGAACTCGTACCCGTTCATGTGCGTTTTTTAAAAGTGTGCTTTTTTAGGTAATTCTGAATGATACTCGCGATGATGCCTATCGTGGAGCACACACGTTCTCTCCCGTTGCGAGACAAGGGTAGTGCCGTTAACCGAAACTGGCGACGAAACACAAGGGAATGCCGTGCCGTGTTCACCCGTTGAAGTTATGAAAATCGTGGAGGTTCCGGATAAACTCCTGCTTCCGGTGCTCACTGGGATTTATTGGCGGTTTGAGATATCCGATGGCAGGGGTCTGGAGGGCAGGACAGAAGGGACAGAGTGCCGCATCCACGTCATTTGCCTTCTCCCGAACCGGGCAATAGTATACGCCATCAATTAATTCGACCGAATCCCCGCCGGGGAACGGTGTGCCGACTGCGTGCGCCGGCACTTTCTGCACGAACATGGAGAAACCGGCAAGTAAAAATTTTAAAAACCGGAGCCGGATATCGTCACGGGCATCTGCGGGAGCACAGTGACCTGCAACCCTCTTCCAGTAGTCATGCGCAAGGGTCGGAACCGGCTCTGTCATCGTCGCAAGCGTGCCCTGCTGATATAAGAGCCGGATCGTCTGCCAGGTACCCAGCAGGTGTTCTGCCACCTTCTCTTCCAGCCGGTTCCGGTATTCGGGAGTGAGGTTCTGGATCTTGTAGCCAAAGTTCCGTTTCATCTTCTGGATATCATTCGGGGAATAGAGCAGTGCGAGTTTCGCAATTGCCATACCCAGTTGCCCGCGAGTCTGCGTTGCGAGAAATATATCGCAATTTACCTTGATCTTCTGGTAGATTGCCGCGTTCGCTTCTCTGTCCGGATGAGACGATCCTGGGCCAGCAGATGCATCCGAAGATATGGTCGGTTTCATAGCGCCATCGTTCCTTTTTAGAGGTTGATCGCAGAGATGATGTAATTTCTGGTACCGGCACACGGACTCCAAGAGATTTCAAGGAATCTTTTTATATTCTCCATTCTCACTCTGTAGCATGGTGATCGCCATGAGTGAATGTTTTATTTGTTAAAAACCTGCGCTTTTTAGATACCACTTTACGGGACGGGGAGCAAACCCCGGGTGTTTCACTAAACCCGAACCAGAAACTTGAAATTGCGACCAAACTTGCTGATATCGGTGTCGATGTCATCGAGGTCGGATCTGCCGCTGCCTCTGAGGGCGAACGGGATGCGATAAAGATCATCTCGGATGCCGGCTTGTCTGCCGAGTGCTGTACGTATGTCCGTGCATTAAAACAGGACATCGATTTTGCCGCTGACTATGGTGCGGACTCGATCCACCTCGTCATCCCGGTAAGCGACCTGCACATCGCAAAGAAGATGAAGAAAACCCGTGAGCAAGTCTCAAAGATGGCATGGGATTCGGTCGAGTATGCCAAAAGCCGCGGACTTATCGTTGAACTCTCCGGGGAAGATGCTTCGCGGGCAGACCAGGCATTTCTCCAGTATGTATTTGCAGAAGGTGTCCGCAGGGGAGCTGACCGGCTCTGTTTCTGCGACACCGTAGGACTGCTCACGCCGGAGAAGATTGCATCGTTCATCCCGCCGCTCACAAAGATTGCCCCCCTCTCAATCCACTGCCATGACGATCTCGGATTTGCCCTCGCAAATACTGTTGCGGCGTTAAAAGCCGGTGCATCCTGTGCGCATGTGACCGTAAACGGGCTCGGGGAGCGGGCAGGCAACACGCCGTTTGAAGAACTGGTCATGTCGCTTGAGGTGCTGTACGGCTACGAGACCCGTATTAAAAAAGAAGAGATCTATCATCTCGCCTTGCTCGTCTCGCGCCTGACAGGGGTTCCCCTGCCGGTAAACAAAGCAATCGTCGGAGAAATGGCATTCACGCACGAAAGCGGCATCCACGCGCACGGCGTCATCCGCGAACCGTCCACCTACGAATCAATCAAACCCGAACAGATCGGGCGGCGGCGGCGGATCGTGCTCGGCAAGCACTCCGGTACAGCGTCCGTGGAAGCGGCGCTCCAGGAGATGAAATATACGACTGACGAGCACCAGGTCAAAGAGATCGTGGCACGGATTAAGACCCTTGGTGACTCGGGCAAACGGGTCAGTGATACCGACCTTATGGCAATCGCTGACGCAGTGCTTGCAATCGAGTGCAAACCCGTGATCAAGATGCGGCAGTTCACGGTCGTTTCGGGCAGCAACATGATCCCGACCGCTTCCGTCACGCTTATCGTGAACGGTCAGGAGTTGACCGGCGCTGCAACCGGTGACGGTCCGGTCGATGCCGCGATGCAGGTGCTCCGTAAATCGGTCGCAGCTGTCGGCGACATACGGCTGGAAGAGTACCATGTGGACGCGATCAGCGGCGGCACCGATGCACTCGTCGAAGTAACAGTAAGATTAAGTAAAGACGGAAAGATAATTACTTCACGAGGCGCTCGCACGGACATCATCATGGCGAGCGTTGAGGCGATGATCGCCGGAATGAACAGACTACTTGAGGGAACAGCATGAAGACCGGGGCAAAAATCCTCGTTGAATCACTGCAGCGCGAAGGGGTCGAGACGATATTCGGCTACCCGGGCGGTGTGGTGCTGCCGATATATGATGAACTCTACGATTCACCATTGCGGCACATACTGGTACGGCACGAACAGGCAGCAGCGCATGCCGCGGATGGCTATGCACGGGCAAGCGGTCGTGTAGGTGTATGCCTCGCCACGTCCGGTCCCGGTGCATGCAACCTCGTCACCGGCATCGCGACCGCCTATATGGATTCAGTCCCGATCGTTGCACTGACCGGGCAGGTCCCGACAAACCTCTTAGGCAATGATGCATTCCAGGAATCGGATATCACCGGCATCACCATGCCAATCACAAAACACAATTACTTGGTGAAAAGTGCCGGCGATCTCAGCCGGGTAATCCAGGAAGCGTTCTATATCGCAGGTACCGGCAGGCAGGGACCGGTCCTCGTTGATATCCCAAAAGACGTGAGTACCGGTCTGTCTGCCGATGTGAAGTTACCGGAGAAAGTCAAGCTCCGCGGTTACAATCCTACCTATAAGGGTCACAAACGCCAGATAGAAAAAGCGCTCGAATTGCTCGGGCATGCAGAGCGCCCGCTCATCTATGCCGGGGGGGGCGTCATCTCATCGAATGCCTCGCCCGAACTGGTGGAATTTGCAACACTTGCATCCATCCCGGTCACGACAACGCTAATGGGGATCGGATGCATCCCCTGCCATCACCCGCTCAACCTTGGCATGCTGGGGATGCACGGGACAGAATATGCAAATTTCGCGGTGACGGAGTCTGATCTCATGATCGCTATCGGGGCACGGTTCGATGACCGGGTGACCGGGAAGATCGAGACCTTTGCTCCCCATGCAAAGATCATCCATATCGATATCGACCCGGCTGAGATTGGCAAGAACAAGCGCATCGACGTGCCTATTGTCGGGGATGTCAAGGCGGTATTACAAGACCTGTTGTTGCTTATGAAGAAGCGGGACGCCCATGAGATATGGCTAAAAAAGATCAAGTACTGGAAACAGCACCACCCGCTCAAATGCCCAAAGGACGGTGCACTGCACCCGCAGTATATCATCAGGACTCTAAGCGATCTTGTCAAAGACAAAGCCGTGATCGTCTCTGAAGTCGGGCAGAACCAGATGTGGACTGCGCAGCACTTCTGTTTCCACAACCCCCGCACCTGGATCACTTCAGGAGGTCTTGGCACGATGGGGTACGGGCTCCCTGCCGCCATGGGAGTTCATTTTGCCCGCCCGGATGTCCCGGTTTTTGACATTGCCGGAGATGGCAGTATCCAGATGAACATCCAGGAGTTTGGCACCATTGTATCCAACAAGATCCCAGTGAAGGTCGTCATCTTAAACAACATGTATCTCGGCATGGTGCGGCAATGGCAGGAACTGTTCTATGACCGCCGTTACTCCTACACTGAACTCCCGCCCGTGGAGTTCGTGAAGATCGCACAAGCCTACGGTATTGACGGGGTGAAAGTGGAATCGTGCGATGAGGTGTTACCGGCGTTCCAAGCCGCCATCGATTGTGATGGTCCGTTTGTGATGGACTTCCGGATCGAGCGTGAGGAGAACGTCTTCCCCATGGTACCGGCAGGTGCGGCAATCAACGAGATGATAGGGGGGCATCCACGCACATGAAGCCACATACGCTTTCCGTCCTTGTTGAGAACAAAGCCGGCGTGCTCTCCCGTGTTACCGGTCTGTTCTCCCGGCGCGGGTTCAATATTGAGAGCCTTGCTGTTGGTCCCTGTGAAGAGATGGAGATGAGCCGGATCACGATCGTCGTGATTGGTGACGATGCGAGGGTCGAGCAGGTAATGAAGCAGCTGAACAAGCTGATCGATGTGATCAAGGTCACGGACCTGACAGAGAACGAGCGCGTTGAGCGGGAGCTTGCGTTGATCAAGGTGACGGCAGAGCCGGGCGGTTCCCGCGCCGAAGTCATGCAGATCGCATCCATCTTCCGGGCGCAGATCGTGGATGTCGGGGCAAAATCTGTGACCCTCGAAGTGACCGGGGATACAGAGAAGATCGATGCACTGGAGCAGTTGCTCCGCCAGTTCGGGGTAAAGGAACTCGTCCGGACCGGACGGGTGGGTATCCTTCGCGGTGCAAAGACCGCAACCAGCTCAAAATAATTTTTCCCTTTTTCCTGCATCTTTTAAAATCTTTTAAAAAAATGGCTCTTCGACAAAGAAATTGCCGCAAAAATTGTTACGTTACCCTGACCCGATCCCAGATGTTCATGGCAAAGGATTGAGTATCTTTTTTGATCGCGGCACTTCACATAAGATACTCAAGAACCGGGTCCAGATGTGCATACCCGATCAGATGACCGGCTGTGCGCTTTTGTGACTGATCTCCCCCATACACCACAAACGACCGGCGAGAAGCGTTCCCGGATAATGTATTCCAGTAGGCAATCTCTTTAAAGTAATCGTTATTCGCAGTCCTCCCTGACTTTATCTCAACAGGGATCAGGTCTTCTCCTCTGTATTCGATGAGGCAATCTATTTCATGCCCATGTTGATCCCGCCAGAAGTACAAGTTGGCTTCCTTTGCCTGATTGAACCGGTATTTTAAGAATTCAGTAAC
>JAPKXU010000160.1 GCA_026394655.1 Methanoregula sp.
AGAGCGTTATTACTCATCAAGGTTGTTTTGATCTGGACGGGACTATTTCCGCCGACAATGCCATGGCTGTTCGGGTCAAAAACAAGGGCGTTGATATTGACCGTGACAATATTTTTTGCCGTGTCGTTTGAGAATGTGATCTCAGGTGGAAGCTTATAGGTCGAATTTCCGTCATCCTGCGCGATGAAGATCCCGCCGAGCTGGTAATAGTAATCCTGCGAGATCCAGTAATTGTTCTGTGCACGGTACTCGAGGGCGCCAAGAGGGATGGGGGTAATTGTATATGGATTCATCTCAGTGAAACCATACGTGATGTTCCCGGTGGCTTTAATGTTACCCTGCGTTTTATCTTTTACAAGACTAATGTTACCAGGCGGCTGGATAAACGATTTCAACCCGTATGAATCATCCATGAGATCGATAGTGTAGAGTTTAGTGAAAGTCACATTCTTGTAGACAGCATAGCCTTGCATCGTCGTGAGATTTGATTTGGAGATCGTGATAGTCAGATCGGAACCATCATAATTAAGATTGTTGTGAGGTACAAGACAATCGTTCCCAAGATCGACACTAGGGCCATCAGGAGATATTGGGCAATGGGTGCCGCTTTTGTCGTCATAAGTATAATTTTGGTATGTCGAATATTGAGGGGTGATATTTATTGTTGCTATCCACGTTGAACCATTCACAGTAGCCCCAAAAATTTTGCCCTGTGCAAGATCACCACTCCCAATGTCGGATATGTTAACGTAGATGTGGCTCGGCGTGTAGTTGAACCGGAGTTGCGTGCCAGATGCAGGAAAGTCGATTGCCGAGCGTGCAGATGTTGACTGGATAAGCGATTGTGATGATATCGTCAGCGTCTCCGGCTCCGTTGTCCGCTGGTTGATCGCGATTGTCCCGCCGGATTTCACCGGGCTCATAATCGGTATGAGGCTGTTCATGCCTGTAGAGTAACTCCCCCCGGCTCCAAGGGTGAACGAGTCGGAGAGCGTTGTGCCAATTTTATTATTGTTAAAAAGAGAGTCCAGCCCGATCTTATAATCGACGAACTGGTCTTTTATGTCATTCATGTGAGCGATCTCATTGTCACGCCCCTGCGCCGGAATCCCGTACAGCATATAATTGGCGAATACAACCACAATGATCCCGAAGATGATCACAAACCCAATCACTTCGGAGAGTCCTTCGTCACGATGCAGCCGGGATTTTTGATTACGCGCCATCTCGTATGACTCGTTGGGTAAATTTTAATATAAATGTTGGGATGCGAGGCACCATCATAACGATGATTGTTTTCATACTGAAACTAATCCATTGGGGTCTCAATCGGATGTCGAGACATTTGGGAAGAACGAGCAGGTCATGCAGGTGATTTGGATGTTATCGATCACGATTGCCGGGATTGTCGTATCGGAAAAAATATAGAGCGCGGAATTCAATTCAACGCATCGAAGTGATTGTGAAGGTTGGAGATGCAGGTGACGGTGCAGGAAATATATACGAGGGAGAAGGGATATGAAACGCACGACTGATGCCTCCCTGCGGGACTCCACACGCCCAGTAGGATATTCGGAGTTTATTGCCGAACTGAAAGCCAGAATTCGCTCTGCCCAAGTGAGAGCAGTGGTTTCCGTCAACCGCGAGTTGATCCTTCTCTACTGGCAGATTGGCAGTGATATCCTGGCACGACAGCAGACTGAGGGTTGGGGGGCGAAGGTGATCGATCGCCTCTCACGGGATCTGATGCACGAGTTTCAGGATATGAAAGGGTTCTCGGTCAGGAACCTGAAATATATGCGAAAGTTTGCGGAGACGTATCGCGATGCGTCAATTGTGCAGCAGCTTGCTGCACAAATTCCCTGGTTCCACAACTGTGTCATTCTGGACCAAATTTTCGATCCTGATGAGCGGGAATGGTACATCCGGCAGACGATCCAAAACGGATGGAGCCGGAATGTGCTGGTGCACCAGATTGAAAGCGGGCTTTTTTTGCGCACCGGAACAGCGGTGACCAATTTTGCGGCAACGCTTCCTGCTCCGCAATCGGATCTCGCTCGCGACACGATTAAAGATCCGTATATTTTTGATTTTCTCGGTCTGGGCTCTGAGGTTTCCGAGCGGGAACTTCACCAATCGCTTCTGGACCCTTCTGCTGGATCTTGTGTAATGTTTTGAATTTCATATCGATGAAATCGGCGGAACTACAACCCCTTTCCTGAGCGTACCTGCAATCAGGGATTTCGTATC
>JAPKXU010000040.1 GCA_026394655.1 Methanoregula sp.
AAAACGGGGAAGTGCTCGGGGTTGTCGGAGCGAACGGGATGGGCAAGAGCACGTTTGCGAAACTGCTTGCCGGGGAGGAAAAGCCCGATACCGGTGTAATGGATACCCAATTAAAAATCTCGTATAAGCCGCAGTATATCAAGCCGGAGACGACCGATTCCGTTGAAATGTACCTGCGCAGTTGCACCCCGAAGTTTGATACTTCCTATTACCAGCACGAGGTCTTAGAGCCCCTCTCACTCCAGCCAATCCTCCAGTCACCGGTTGATGCGCTTTCCGGCGGAGAACTCCAGCGGGTGGCAATCGCCGGATGCCTTTCCCGCGAGGCGGATCTGTATATCCTTGACGAACCGAGCGCACATCTCGATGTAGAGCAGCGGGTCAAGGTGACGCGGATGATCAAGCACCTTGCCGAGGGACGCGGGGTCGGCATTCTTGTTATCGATCATGACATCTACTTAATCGACATGATCAGCGAGCGGGTACTTGTCTTTGAGGGGGAGCCGGGACGGGAAGGCACCGCTGTCGGACCGTTTGCGATGCGCGATGGGATGAACCGTTTCCTGAATGGTCTGGATGTCACATTCCGGCGTGACCAGTCAGGACGCCCCCGGATCAACAAGCCGGATTCGTTTTTGGACCGTGACCAGAAGAGCCGGGGCGAGTATTACTATTACACCGCGGATGAGGTGTGAGAGCGAGTATCCACTCCTCATTTTCCTGCTATGTGGTCAGAGTTCCAGAATCCTTGAATTTCCTGCACATTGTTTACACGGTCTTTTTTTGAAACCGTGCCAAAAGTTGATTATTTCACCCATCCATCATGAATAAGAGAATATACGATGGAAACAGTACTTTCGCGAATCATTGATGTCATCGTCCGGACATTGGACCCGGATACAATCATCCTCTTTGGCTCACGGGCACGAGGGGACGCACGCGAGGATTCTGATTTCGATATCTGCGTCTTAAAAAAAGGAATATCCGGACGGCGCACAATCGCACGTACACTATACCGTGCCCTGTATGGCGTTGGCGCTCCAGTCGAACTTATTGTCGATACTCCTGCCACATTAAGAAAGTACAAGGACAACCCACACTTGATCTACCGCGAAATTGCACGGGATGGAAAGATTATTTATGAAAAACCGCGCGCTGGTTAAACAATGGCTCCTGTATCCGGGAGGAGGGATCGGAATCCACCCGGTTGATCTGTCTCATGCTACCCGTGACCAGCTGAAGGGTACCGACCATCTATCAAATCCTACAGTAACTAATTCTCCGACGGTGAAAGTACAGGAACCTGGACAACCCGGTCCTGCGGGATGCCGTTTTAGGTCTTATTCGGGCAAAACCAAGTCTTATTCACCATAAAACAGGTCATTTTTTAGCATTCTACCGACGTATCCTTAAAATGTCCTTTTATGCTCTTTCCAGCGGCAAATCTCTCGTCGGGTTACCTGTAGTAAGCGGAGTGGTGAAAAACCCCTGTTTTGAGCATACCGTTTTTGGTATCCGGGAGAGGAGATCGGATTCCGCCCGGGTGATCTGTCTCATGCCGGTCGTGATCAGATGAAGAGTACCGACCATCCATCAAATCCTACAGTAACTAAGTCTCCGACGGTGATAGTACAGGAACCTGGATCAACCCGGTCCTGCGGAATGCCGTTTTAAGTCTTATTCAGGCAAAACCAAGTCTTATTCACCCTAAAACAGGTCATTTTTCAGCATTCTACCGACGGTCTTCCAATATGTCCTTTTATGCTCTTTCCAGCGGCAAATCTCTCACTTGGTGACCTGTGGTAAGTGGAATGGTGAAAAACCCTTGTTTTAGATGATCGACCGGTTGGGGTGAGAGAGTGGGGCGGAAATCGTATATTGGCAACGGGAAAAGGAGGGGGGTTTGAAGAATCAGGACTTGATTGACCTACAACAGTTTTAAAAAAATTATGTTTCGTTTTGAACCAGCCGGGCACCGAACTCATATGCCTTCTTACAATCTTTCGGGAACTGCTCCTCCCGGTGCTTCTTCTTTGCCACCGGGTCGAAGAGCGTGGACATGTACTTTGCATAATCGTCGAACTGGTACGTGTCGGTGACCCAGAGCGACTCGCACGACCCGAAGATCCGCGCCATCGCCATCTCGGTCAGGCCCGTGAAGCTGTCGAAGCCCATCTCCTTCACCATCGCGTCCGGTGCCCCGGCCGTATAGATGAACCCGGTCCGGATCTTTTTGGGGAAAAGCGTGGACCGCAGGGGA
>JAPKXU010000281.1 GCA_026394655.1 Methanoregula sp.
ATCCATGCGGGAAGGTTCACAAGCCCGAAGAGCTCGGTGCTCTCGATAATCTCTCTCTTCTCGTCGCCTTCACCGACATTGATATTGTGGATGAAGAGATCGTTTGTCGTTTCGTCAATCCCGACGGAAAGAGTCCCGGGGGTCAGCGTGATCGAGTTTGCCAGCATGAAGATGCCAAAGTCGGTCTTCAGCCCTGAATGTACACGTATGATCCCCGGCCGGATCTTCATCGTGATCACCCGATACGCGACGTCGAGATTTGCCTTTGTGAGCTCCACAAAGAAGGGAAACGGCACATAGACCAGCAGAAGCAATAACCGGAGGGGGGAAAGGAGCCGGTAACTCTTCGATCTGCACAGGAAGTTTCGTGCAATCAGTCCGGTTAGGCCTGCAAGCAGGACCCCCATAACAAGTTCAGACAACGACCAGTACCCGATTGTGCCCGAGCCGGCAGTGAATATAAGGTACAGGAGAAATGCCATACCCGCAGTTACAAGAAACGCAATCACACACAAACACCTTACTGCTGTCCCCTTCGTTGTTCAGAAAAAATAGTTTCACTCGTACAAAGCCAGAACCGTTCAGCTGATTTCAGGATACTGTCACCATCAGAATTGGTCAGGAACACTGTAACGCCACCATAATTCTTAATGATTTATGATGTTAAATATTAAAAAGTGTGTTTTTTGTCACTGTCCAGATACCAATATTCTTTCAACTTATGCAATCATAGGTTATTTTAAAAAAGGCAACTCTTCATGATGATCGCGGTCTCTGGAAAAGGCGGTGTAGGTAAGACGTTTATTGCCGGTACTCTTGCAACACTATTTGTCAGGAGCGGTCACCGGGTTATTGCTCTGGATGCAGATCCTTCGCCCAACCTCGCACAGACACTGGGACTTTCCTTTGATGAGGCTGCCCGCATTGTTCCCATCGCGGAGAATGAACAGTTGATCAGGCTGAAGACCGGTACGGAATTTTCCGGTGTGTTCCGGCTTACCTTCACGGTTGACGATATCATTGACAACTATTCAGTACCAACACCAGCCGGTCCCCACCTTATGGTGATGGGGACCGTGCGTTCGATGGGAGCCGGGTGCACATGCCCGGCAAACTCCGTAGTGAAAGCACTGCTCCGCTACCTGGTCGTTGAACGGGATGAGGTTGTGATCCTGGACATGGAAGCCGGGATCGAGCATCTCGGCCGGGGAACGGCAGAGCATGTTGATACGATGATCGTCGTGACCGATGCAAACAGGAAATCGCTGGAGATCGCGAGAACCATCTGTCGGCTCGCCGCTGAATCAAATATACATCGTATTGGTCTCGTGGGCAACCGGATCACTGGATCGCAACAGGAGAATGCAATCCGGTTGTTTGCTGGAAAGAACCAGCTCAACATCTTTACGATGATCCCTTATGATCAGCAGGTTGCCGATGCCGGAATTACCGGATCAGAAGTTGATGAAAAAACCTCATCGGCACTTCCTGCAATCGGACGACTTGCAGATGTCCTGGCAAACAATGATGATATTGTAACCAATGCACGTACTGGTAAGGAGACGACGAAGTTCTGATGAAGACATTTGTCACGATGGGGCGCGGGGGCACGGGAAAGACAAGTTTTGTCGCCCTGATGGCCAAATACCTGATCGAAAAAAAAGCAACACCCCTGCTTCTTGTTGATGCAGATCCTGACCAGAATCTTGCCGAAATGGTAGGTGTTGATCTTGAAGTAGCCGGCATAAAAACGATCGCTGAGCTGCTGTCTGATACGTTCATAGCAACGGGCGGGACGACTGTTGGCATCGCTCCGTCAAGCCGGATTGAGAGTAAAATCTGGGAACAGGGTCTCTATGAGGGAAATAATTTCGATCTCTTCTCCGTTGGTACAAAATGGGTGGAGGGATGTTACTGTCTCCCGGATGCCGCCCTGAAAAATGCGCTGGGGGCAATCACCAAAAATTATCAGTACATTCTTATCGATTCCCCGGGGGGACTCGAACACCTGAACCGGAAGATCGCCAGTAATGTTGATACGATATTTGATGTTATAGGACCTTCCAGCAAATCATTTCAGCATGTGAAACGTGCACATCGCGTTATCCAGGAAGTCGGAATTACCTTCAACCGGTTCTACATTGTCGGAGGCTATGCATTTTCAGAAGATCTCAGGCAACGGGCAACGAGCGATACCGGTCTTCCTTATCTTGGGAAAATTGCAGATGATGAGGTAGTTGCACAGTATGTTCTTTCTGGGAGATCTCTTCTTGATATACCATCCACTTCATGTGCCTACCAATCCGTTGCGTTGATCCTTGAGCGCATGGTACATTTGGAATAAAAAGCCGGTGAATTACCGACGATGACGGTGTTCTCTTAGATAGCCTTATACTTGTGTCTGGTAATGTATTGATAATTCGGTCAGGTTGTGGTAGAATTGAGAAGGGATAGTGTTAACGTTAAAATCAAAGAATTAAATTCTGATATTGCACACTTCCGGGACCTGAGCATTACCATTGGCGCAATCACCAAAGAAACCTGGGTGGAGCCGATGGGACCGACCCCCTACCCTTCTTTGACTACGTTACGCAGTTGGGACCTGAAACTGCTTGAACGATATAAGCCGTTTTATCTTCCCTTTTGTGATCTCTGCTGCATGTGCACATACGGGAAATGTGACCTGACCGGCAATAAACTTGGGGCATGCGGTATTTCCATGGCTGCCCAGCAGTCGCGAACTGTGCTGCTCGCTGCATGCATCGGTGCATCAACGCATACCGCCCATGCCCGCGATCTCCTTACCCATTTAATTGAGCGCTATGGTGAAGATCATCCCATCAATGTGGGAGAGCTGAATGTTGATATTGAAGCTCCTCTGACACGACTCGTCTGTGGCATAAAACCCGTGAATCTGGGTGATTTTGAGGAAGTGTTGGACTACTGTGAGAAGCAATTAACCCAGCTTCTTTCAGTAACGCATACCGGGCAGGAAGGAAACAATCTGGACTTTGAGTCCAAGGTATTCCATGCCGGTATGATCGATCATGTGGGCATGGAAGTTGCTGATATTGCCCAGATCTCTGCACTCGGGTTTCCTAAATCTGACCCGGAAGCAAGCCTTGCCGATCTCGGTCTTGGAACCGTGGACATAAAAAAACCCGTCATTCTGGTGATCGGGCACAATGTCCCTCCGGCAACTGAGATCATCGATTATCTCAAGACCCGGGATCTCATGTCTGAAGCCGAGGTGACCGGGATCTGCTGTACCGCACTTGATATGACACGGTATTCCGCAAAAGCAAAAATTATCGGCCCTATATCATGGCAACTGCGCTACGTACGCAGCGGTGTTCCTGATGTAATTGTGATCGATGAACAATGCATTCGGGCCGATATCCTGCAGGAAGCCCAGCATATCCACGCTCCCCTGATTGCCACGAGCGGGAAGAACTGTTGCGGGCTTCCTGACCGGACCCATGATGTACCTGATGAAATCGTTGCTGACTTTGTGAGCGGAAAAATTACGGGTGCACTTATTCTTGACCCTGTCAAAGTCGGTGAGGTTGCTGTAAGAACTGCACTGGCGATCGCGCCGAAGCGAGAAAAGCACAAACTCCTGCCGACGCATGACGAGCTTATAAAATTGGCAAAAAAATGTACCGGGTGCGTGCTCTGCAGGAGAGCATGCCCCAACGATCTTCCCATTTCATACGCAGTCAAGGCCGCGGCTCAGGGAAATATAAGCGGACTTGATGAGCTCTATGATGACTGTGTCGGCTGCGGGCGTTGTGAGTCAGCATGCCCGCAGAAAATTCCTGTTCATAGTATCATCGTCGCTGCAGCAGAAAAAAAGACCAGGGATGAGAGCTACCGGATCAGGACAGGGAGGGGTGCAATACAGGATATTGAAATCCGGAAGGTTGGTGGACCACTTGTGCTGGGGGAAATCCCCGGTATTGTTGCTTTTGTAGGCTGCGCAAATTTCCCCAAAGGTTCACGGGAAGTTGCAGAAATGTGCATGGAGTTTGCCAAGAGACGGTATATTGTCTGTACATCAGGCTGTTCTGCGATATCAGCCGGTATGTACAGGAATGAGGAGGGTAAGACCGCATACGAGATATATCCCGGATCCTTTGAAGCCGGGGGCATCGTGAATGTAGGCTCCTGTGTTTCAAATGCCCATATCTCCGGAGCCGCAATTAAAATTGCAAGTATCTTTGCCAGACGACCCCTGCGGGGCAATTATGAAGAGATTGCTGATTATGTCTACAACCGTGTCGGGGCAGTTGGCGTTGCATGGGGTGCAATGTCCCAGAAAGCGGCATCCATTGCTGCCGGTTTCTGGCGGCTTGGCATACCTGTTGTCGTCGGCCCACACGGCACTAAGTACCGCCGCATGCTGCTAGGCAGATCAGATAAAGAACAGGACTGGTATGTTTATGATGCCCGGACCGGTGAAAAAGTGTATGGCGGACCGGTACCTGAACACCTCTTCTTTGCCGCAGAGACCAAGGAGGAGGCAATGGTTATGGTCGCAAAGCTGACGATGCGCCCGAATGATACGAGCAAAGGACGGGCAATCAAGCTGACCAATTATATAGACCTTCACAAGCGTCTCATTGGAGGTATGCCCCACGATGTCCATCTCCTTGTCCGAAAACAGGCTGATATCCCGTTGACGATGAAAGAGGATATTGAAAAAATTTTAAAGGAAATGGAATGGACAGAACACGAGATTCCTGACCCGACGCTCCTGTCCCGCATGATCCGAAAATCAAAGGAGGCATGACAATGCCGTTGGCTGAATCCTGGCAAACTGCAGAAATCCCCGGGCCCAAAAAAGCGTCCCTCATTATCAAACCGGATATAGCAGATGCAATCATACGACGGGCAAAACGCCCGATTATGATTGTCGGATATGGTGCGGTCGAGTACGAAGTTGAAGGCATAAAACTGATTGAATGTCTTATTGAGCTTGCAAACAAGGGAAAAATTCCGGTTGTCGTGACTGCCAGTACAGCAAGGGAGTTCCTCAACCGCGGTTTTTCACCGGCTGCCCTGATGCCAGCAGTGGATATAGGCAACCGTCTCACGGATCCCGCATGGAAGGGACTTGATGGAAAAGAATCCTATGATCTCGCGATCTTTGTCGGTCTCCCGTATTCTATGGAATGGACAATCCTTTCAGGACTCAAGCACTTCGCACCGTACCTCAAAACCATGACATTGGATTGTGTTTACCAGCCTAACGCCAGCTGGTCGTTCCCCAACAGTACAATAAAAGACTGGGCGGCAAACCTCAGGGGAATCGTCGAAAACCTCGGGGACTAAACGGAGTATACCATGTTTGAGAACATCCCGGTTGAAGTCGGGCTCCTTCACGAAGGTGAACGCATCCGTAAGAACGATATGCACGTCGAGTTTGGGGGTCCTTCGATCAGCGAAAAGTTTGAGATTGTCCGGGTCCGGGAAGGCAATGATATCACCGATGGTTCAATACATATCATTGGACCTGATATCAGCGCCATGGAAGAGGGGAAGAGTTACCCGATTGGTATTCTTGTCGAAATTTCCGGATCCAAACTCGAAAAAGATCTTGAAGGAGTTATCGAACGCCGGATCCATGAGTACACCAACTATATCGAAGGGTTTATGCATCTCAACCAGCGGTACGATATCTGGATCAGGTTGTCAAAGAAGTCGTTTAAAAAAGGACTCACTTCATTCACGCAGATCGGGAATGTGATGCATGAACTATTCAAAAATGAACTTCCGTTTATTGAAAAAATCCAGATCACCTTCATTACCGATGCCGAAAAAATCCACCCGCTCTATACTGAGGCTCTCGGGATCTATGAAGCACGGGACGCCCGGGCACGCGGACTTACTGATGAGGATGTTGATACGTTCTATGGGTGTGCTCTCTGCCAGTCATTTGCCCCCACCCATGTGTGCGTAATCACCCCGCAGCGTTACGCAAACTGTGGTGCAATCAGCTGGTTTGATGGTCGTGCAGCGGCTGGAATCGACCCGAAAGGTCCGATTTATGCCATTAAGAAAGGTGAATGCCTTGATACTGAGAAGGGTGAATATTCGGGTGTAAACGAGAGTGCAATGAAACGATCGATGGGTGAAGTGAAACGTGTGCACCTGTACTCGGCATTTGGCTACCCCCACACTTCCTGCGGCTGTTTTGAGGGTATTGCGTTTTACATTCCTGAAGTGGAAGGATTTGGGATCGTATTGCGTGGATTTCGTGATGTAACGGTAAACGGGCTTGGATTTTCAACCATGGCAGATTCGACTGCAGGAGGGCGGCAGGTTGAGGGATTTCATGGTATCTCAATTGAATACATGCGGTCCAGAAAATTCATGTCCGCTGATGGGGGATATGACCGTGTAGTCTGGATGCCGCTTGAAACTAAGGAGAAGATCAAACCCTACATACCCGAGAGTGTCTATGAAAAGATCGCAACAGAAAAAGATGTCAGGACTATTCCTGAGTTAAAAGAGTACCTGATTTCCCATCAGCACCCGGTTACCCAATTGTGGGAGGTAGATAAATCACTGGACAAGACAACCGCTTCGCAGATGCCGGTTTTTTCTGCCGGAGATATCCCCATCACTGCCGGAGGGGTCCGCATTATCCTGAAGAATGCCAGGATCACCGCAGAAAAAGTGATCATCCAACCGGTGAAACCACACCAGCCCCGCGGGGGTGACCATGGTGACACAAAAAGATCATAAGAATCAGCTGATACATGAGCAGCTCCTCACGCTTGCGCCGCAGCTGCTCGAACTCTTAAAGGGTGTGCAACAGGTTGAATTAGAGAACTTCGCGATGGATATTGGCGATCTTGAACTTTTTATTCCCATGGGACGCACTACAGATGCACTGGATACCGTCTCCAACCCGAATACGCCGGTGAAACCTACTGAACTTATCCCGGATCATTTTGTCCCGCATATCACGGAATATCCCGGAAAAATCCGGGAAGTTACTCTTGGATCTACAAAAAGCAATGGTGGAACCCGCGGCAGGACGATCACCATTGGCGGGTCAACAGCACCTGCCTTCACTGATTTTTCACATCCGCTGGTTCACCCGCCAGCAATCGCTCTTGATGTCTTTGACATGCCTGTCCACCTGCCAAAAGTTCTCAAAGAGCATGTACAGGAGGTCATGGGGGACCCGGCCGAGTGGGCACGGATGAACGTGAAAAAATTCGGAGCCGATATTGTCACTATTCACCTTATGAGCACAGACCCGCTGATACACAATACCTCACCTGCACAAGCAGCAAAGACCGTCGAGGAGATCCTGCAGGCAGTCGATGTCCCCCTTATAATCGGAGGGTGCGGAGACCCGAAGAAAGATGCGGATGTTTTTGTAAAAGTCGCCGAGATGGCAGATGGCGAACGCCTGCTTCTCAACTCCGTTACCCTCGATATGGTGGAGGCAAAAACCCTTGAACGTGTCGCAGCCGCTGCACGGGATCACGGGCATGTAGTGCTCGCTTTTACCGGGCTTGAACTGAACAATGCAAAAGAACTGAACCGTCGTCTCTATGAATACATACCCCCGGAACAGATTGTGATGGACCTCACAACGGTTGCACTCGGGTACGGGCTCGAATATTCTTTCTCCATCCACGAACGGGCACGGCACGCTGCACTGATGGGTGATACTGAGCTTGCACACCCGGTAATATCCGCGTCCACGAATGCATGGGCGGCACGTGAGGCATGGATGCAGATGTCACCGGAATACGGACCACGGGAACTCCGGGGTCCGATCTGGGAGACTATCAATGCAATTACCCTGCTTCTCGCCGGTATTGACCTTTTTATGATGATGCACCCTGCCGCGGTTCTTACACTCAGGGACATAATTAACCGGCTCGGCACAACCGGGCATGTATCATCAGACAGGATCGGCGACTGGGTGGGTGTGCGGGTATGAACGGAGCACATCCCCTGCAGGAAAAGAAGCGAAAAAAGAGCATCAAAGAGATCAGCCCGATCGATGTCTACAAACATCTCCCAAAGACCAATTGCGGTGAATGCCGGGAATCAAACTGCATGGCTTTTGCTACGCGGGTTGTCAACGGGGAGTTGACGATTACCGATTGCCCGCCCCTCTTCACCAATGAACACCATGAGGCGCTAACGGAGCTTGCGGATCTCCTTGCACCCCCGGTGCGTGTCGTCACCATTGGTAAGGATGATCATAGCATCGCTATCGGTGGAAAATATGTTCTCCAGCGCCATGAGTTTACGTATCACAATCCGCCACCGATTGCCATTGATGTACATGATCTCATGCCTGAAGCTGAATTGCTGGATCGGGTCAGGCAGATTGAACAATTTTCGTATAACTATATCGGGAGAAAGCTTGTGCTGAATGCAATTGCGATCCGGTCCACGTCCCATGATCCCGCAGTCTTCAGGCAAGCGGTGAAAAAGATTGCAGAAATCAGCCAGTATCCCCTTATTCTCTGTTCTTTTGATCCTGCAGTAATGGAAGCCGGCTTGTCGGAAATCCCTGCCAGCCACCCGCTTATGTATGCCGCAACACGCGAGAACTGGAAATCAATGGCAGAACTTTCCTTAAAATATCACGCCCCGCTTACGGTTTTTGCCCCCAACGATCTGTCGTTGATGCGCTCGCTGACAAAGACCCTGCATACGTCTGGTGTTTCTGATCTTGTACTGGATCCTGGCACCTTTGCGGAAAACGGACTCGCCGACACGATCAACAATTTTTCCCTGATCCGGATGCAGGCATGCAGAGAAAATGATGAACTGTTCGGGTTCCCTATGCTGGGTGCGCCTATTGCGGTATGGGCGGGAGAGGAGATCTCTGAAGAAGTTCTGAAATGGAGAGAGGCGATCACAGCGTCGATGCTCCTTTCCCGGTACGCAGATATGCTCATCATGCACAGCCTTGACGGCTGGGTGCTGCTCCCCCAGTTGATCTGGCGTTTCAATCTCTACACCGACCCGAGAAAACCCGTGTCGGTGGAGGCAGGAGTAAAAAAATTTGGGAAACCGGACCGGGACTCCCCGGTTCTCATGACCACCAACTATGCACTCACGTACTTCACGGTAGAACCTGGATTCCCAAGCCATTAGGCTGCCTTGACTCAATTTTGCGATAAATCAATTAATATCGAAAACGAAGACCGCAAGATCCATATACTATGGCAGCCTAATTATACTGTTAGATGAGAACAGTCATCAGAACCAAGAA